>JBDTSV010000087.1:0-39881 GCA_039930985.1 Pseudomonadota bacterium | reverse complement strand
AACTGCCCTCCTTCGACGAGGCGCGCGACGAGTTCACGCGCAGCTATCTATCGCAGATCCTGCAGATCACCGGCGGCAACGTGAGCCAGGCCGCGCGCCTGGCGAAGCGCAACCGCACGGACTTCTACAAGCTGCTATCGCGCCACCAGCTCACGCCCGAGGATTTCAAGGGAAGATGAGCCCGGTCGCTTCCATCGACGCGAACGCCGCCCCTTCGGGCGGCGTTTTCCATTGTGGGGCGCAGGCCCCCGATGACTGCGCGCCATGACATCCATCCGGCCCGAAGAGATCCGTTCATTTCGCAACGCGCTCGGCGCCTTCGCCACCGGCGTCACGGTGGTCACCACGCGCTCCCGCGAGGGCGTCGATGTCGGACTCACGGCCAACAGTTTCAATTCCGTTTCGCTCGACCCGCCGATGGTGTTGTGGAGCCTGGCCAAGGCTTCGCGCGCACTGCCCATCTTCGTGAATTCCGGGTGCTTCGCGGTGCACGTTCTCGCAGCCGACCAGGACAACATATCAAGCCTCTTCGCGCGTCCCGGAGCGGACAAGTTCGTGGGCCTCGACATCGAACGCGGGCTGGGCGACACACCGATGCTGCGCGAGTATTCGGCACGCTTTCAATGCCGAACCGAGTTTCAGTATGAAGGCGGCGACCACATGATCTTCGTCGGCCGCGTCGAAGCGTTCGATCATTCCGATCGCAAGCCGCTGGTGTTCCACGGTGGCCAGTACGCCATGACAGTGAGCAAGGCGCGCGAGGAACTCGCCGACGCCAGCTCCGAACCCACCAGCAGTTTCAGCCGCGATTTTCTCGTCTACCTGCTGGGACAGGCGCATCACCAACTGTTCCTGGGTATCCGCCGCGAACTCGAGCGCCAGGGCTTGAGCGAAGACCAGTGGTTCGTGCTCAGCCTGCTGGGCGTATCCGACCAGCGCACGCTCGCCGAACTGGATCGCATGCTGGCGAACACCGGCAAGCGCGTGACGTTCAACATGGTGGCGGGCCTCGCCGCCGCCGACCTGGTGCGCCTGAGTGGCGCCCACGACCCTCAGGCGCGAGCAGCGCTGACCGACAAGGGCCGAGCGGTGGTCATCGAACTGGTCTCGGCGGCCAAGGCTGCCCAGTCGGACGCCGAGCGAAACCTCGATCCGACCGAGATCCACGTCCTCAAACGGGCTCTGCGCACCATCATTCGCGACACCGACCCCGGCCTGCCGCTGCTGCTGAGCCCCCTGGACTCAGAATAAGACGGTTGCGCGCATCGTATGTGACGCAACTCGCATACAGCCTCTCCCCGCCCCGGGCCGCCTTGAGTCGCCTGAGGCAAGTCCGCAGAATACGCGCCCATGCTGTCCGGCCCGCGCTAACCACCGGACCTCCTCGCTTGACCACACTAAAAATTGGTACCGATCTGGTTCAGGTAAGCCGGATCGCGGAGTCGCTGGCGAACTTCGGTGAGAAGTTCACGCGACGATTGTTTACCGAGCACGAAATTGCCTATGCGGCGTCGAGCGAGCCGTTGCAGGCTGCGCGATTTGCGAAGCGATTCGCCGCCAAGGAAGCGGTGATCAAGGCGCTCGATCTGACGGCGGTGGGCCTCGACTGGCGCCAGATCGAAGTGCGGCGCGCGGCCAACGGCCATTGTTCGCTGGCGCTGCACGGCGTGGCGCGCGAGGCGGCGGAGCGGGCGCGGGTCCGTGAGTTGTCGTTGAGCCTGAGCCGGGATGGCGACTACGCCACGGCGATGGTGGTCGCGCTGGCCGAAGGCGGAGAACCGGATTTGAAAGACTAATGAGAGTATCGAGAACATGAGCACCGAAAGTTTGGACAAGATTCGATCGATCCTGAAGGAGCACGGACGACTGAGCCGTGACGTCGACTCGCTCGCCGCGGAGGCCGACCTCTACCAGGCCGGCATGACCTCGCATGCCAGCGTCAACGTCATGCTGGCACTCGAAGGCGAATTCGACGTCGAGTTCCCGGACCACATGCTCAAGCGCAATGTCTTCAACAACATTGCCTCGATCCATGCGGCTCTCGACGAACTGAAGGCAGCCTGAGTCGCCGCTCCTCGCCCCATGCTCGGCCACATTCGCGGAGTCGATGGTCATCGCTGCGAGTTGCTCGCATCGGGGTGGGAGTTCTGTTCGTCCGCGACCGATAGCGTCGCCTCGCCTGAAGGCATCGCCGCCGGCGCCTGGCTTCCCACCCGCATACCGACCACCGCCGCCGCCAGTCTGCGCGACCTGGGTCTGTGGAGTGTAAGCAGCCCACCGCGCCGCTTCGACGGCGAAGACTGGTGGTTTCGCTGTCAGTTCGCCGCCGCCCAGGCTGAAGCCGGCGAGAGTCTGGTGCTCAGATTCGATGGCCTGGCCACGGTCGCGGAAGTCTGGCTGAACGGCGATCTCGTGCTCACCAGCCATAACATGTTCGCCACTCACGAATTGCGTCTGCCGCGACTGCGCGAGCGCAACGATCTCGTGATGCGCTTCCGCGGCCTGGATCAATTGCTCAAGGCGAAAAAGCCCAGGCCGCGCTGGCGCGCGCCGATGATCGAGAACCAGCAGATCCGCTGGTTCCGCACCACGCTGCTGGGCCGCACCCCAGGTTGGTCTCCGCCGGCGGCCGCCGTCGGACCTTGGCGCGAGGTGTGGCTGGAAAGGCGCCGTGACTTCGAGTTGACGGACCTGCGCCTTCGCACCTCGCTCGAACCAAATGCGGGAATCGTGCACGTGTCCGCCACGCTTTCGCCGCTGGGCTCGCGGCTGAGCGGCGCCCGCCTGATCGTGGAACGTGGAGCGCAACGCATTTCCACGGATTTTGCACTGGATGCCACGACCCACCAGGTCAGCGCGCAACTGCGTATCGATTCCCCGGAGCTGTGGTGGCCGCATACCCACGGTGAGCCCGTGCTTTACGAGGCGCGCATCGAGATTGACGTTGAAGACGCCGCCGGTCGACGCGTCAGCACAGTGAAGTTGGCGCCGATCGGCTTCAGAACCGTGCGGGTCGATCAGTCTGGCCAGGGATTTTCTTTGCGCGTGAACGGTGAGCGGGTTTTCTCTCGCGGCGCCTGCTGGACGCCACTCGACGTCGTGTCATTGAGCGCGACGCGCGCCGACTACCAGCGCATTCTCGAGCAGGTCCGCGCCTCGGGCATGAACATGCTGCGCGTCGGCGGCACCATGGTGTACGAGCGCGACGACTTCTTCGAACTCTGCGATGCACTGGGAATCCTGGTGTGGCAGGACCTCATGTTCGCCAACATGGACTACCCGGATTCCGACGCTGACTTCGTCGCGGAGGCAACCCGGGAAATCAAACAACAGCTGGAGCGCCTGCTGCCGCATGCCAGCCTCGCCGTCGTCTGCGGCAACAGTGAAGTCGAACAGCAGGCAGCGATGTGGGGCGTCCCGCGCGAGCGCTGGCAGCCGCCGCTGTTCCACGAAATCGTGCCGGCGCTGCTGCAGGAGCTTTCTTCCGGTGTGCCCTACTGGCCGTCGAGTGCGCATGGTGGCGCTTTTCCTCACCAGCCGAGCCACGGCACCACCTCGTACTACGGCGTGGGCGCCTATCTACGGCCGCTGGAGGACGCGCGGCGTTCGGATTTGCGCTTCGCCACCGAAGCGCTCGGCTTTGCCAACGTGCCCGAGGACGCGACGCTGGCGGCGATGCCCGGTGGACTCGGCTTGCGCGTGCACCATCCCGAGTGGAAATTGCGCGCGCCGCGTGACCTGGGTGCGGGCTGGGATTTCGACGACGTCCGCGATTTCTATCTCAAGACCTTGTTTGACGTGGATCCACTGGCGTTGCGTTATGCCGACCACGACCGGTATCTGCGCCTCTCGCGCGTGGTCACTGGCGAAGTGATGGCGGCCGCCTACAGTGAATGGCGGCGTGCCCGATCATCCTGCCAAGGCGCACTGGTCTGGTTCCTGCGTGATCTTTGGGAGGGAGCGGGATGGGGCGTGATCGATGCGCTCGGCGAGCCGAAATCCTGCTGGCATGCGTTGCGGCGCGTATTGCAGCCGCAGATGGTCGCCATCAGCGACGAAGGCAACAACGGCCTGGCGCTGCACGTCGTGAATGAATCTCCGGCCGCGCTCAACGCCGCGCTCACGCTGACGCTGTACCGGGCCGGTGAAGTCGTGGTCGCACAAGGCCGGCGCGACATCCAGGTTGCGGCGCGCGGTGCCACCGAACTACTGGCGGGCGAGTTGTTTGAAGGCTTTCACGACCTGTCGTGGGCGTATCGCTTCGGCCCGCCTTCGTACGACGTCGCCCTGGCGACACTGGCCCCGGCGGACCAGGCGCCCATCGCATTCGCCAGCCACTTCCCCGCGGGACTCGCGATTCGCGAGACCCGGGATCTTGGCTTGCGGGCGATTGCGACTCCCAGTCTCGACGGCTACGAACTTCGGCTGAAGGCGCGCGCCTTTGCGCGCTGGGTCAGCGTGGAAGTGGACGGGTACCTCTGTGAGGACCAGCATTTTCACCTGCCGCCGGGCATGGTACGCGTGCTGCGCCTGACTCCCCGCCAGATTACGGCGCCGCGCGCGCTGCGCGGCCAGGTGAGTGCGCTGAACGGCTCTGCGCCGGCGACGATCGAGCTGGGCGCATGAGCTCACCACGAGCACAACCGCTCTACTTTGGTCCCACCGATCGCTCATTGTTCGGCTGGCTGCATCGCCCCGCGGCGGATGTCGCCCGGAACCTGGGCTTGGTGCTCTGCAGTGCTTCCGGATACGAGGCCATCTGCACTCATCGCAGCTACCGGCATTTCGCCGAAGAGGCGGCCGCACGTGGATTTCCCGCGCTGCGTTTTGACTATGACGGCACTGGCGATTCTGCCGGGGGTTCGCTCGATGCGGACCGGCTCGGACACTGGCTGCGCAGCATTGCCGCCGCCATCGACATACTCAAGGAAACCACCGGCGTCGAACGTATCTGTCTCTTCGGTGTACGTGTGGGCGCGAGTCTCGCCGCCGTCGCGGCGCAGGGCCGCACAGACGTCGAGGCCTTGATCGCGTTTGCCCCGGTGATCAAGGTCAACTCCTATCTACGTGAGACTCGCGCGCTTGCGCTTTCCCGCAACCAGTCCGAACCGCCACCGGAATTGAAGGTGGATCCGGAACTGCAGGAGGCTGCTGGATTCACCACCACTGCCGAGACGCGCGCCGCGCTTGCGAACATCGACCTCGCGAAGCTTGCGTCGGCGCCCGCGGCACACGTGCTCCTGCTCGAGCGTGACGATCTGACCCAGAGCGATGTCTGGTCCAGCAAGCTGCGCCACCAATCGGCAGTCGTCGAGCAGGGACCCCTGATCGGCTACACCGACATGATGCGGGATGCGCACGCCAGCAAGGTACCGGTGAAGGCAATCGCCTCGGCCCTGGAATGGCTCGAACAGCGCGCGACCGTGAGCGCGACGATCACGCCGGCCAACCTGCGCGAGCCCGTCGATGCAAGCTTTGATCAGGACGGTGTCCCGGTGCTCGAGACCGCGACTTTCCTCGATCCCGAGCGCGTGCTTTTCGGAATCATCAGCGAACCTGCGCAACGCAGTGAACCCATTCGCGATGTGGTGGTGCTGCTGAATTCCGGCACCATCAACCACATCGGGCCCGGCCGACTCTACGTCGCCATCGCCCGGCAATGCGCGGCGCGCAACGTCGTCGTGCTGCGGGTGGATCTTTCCGGCGTCGGCGACAGTGGCCTGCGACCCGGTGAGGCCGGCAATGCCGCCTACGCGGCCAGCGCCAGTCTCGATGTTCGCGTCGCGGTCGAATGTGCGGCGCGCCGTTTTCCGAACGCGAAGTTGCATCTGTTCGGTCTTTGCTCGGGCGCCTATCACGGCCTGAAGGCCGCGGCGGCCGGACTGCCGCTGCGAAGCGTCGTGATCGTCAATCCACTGACCTTCTTCTGGAAGCCCGGCATGTCCCTGGAATACTCCGACTTCCAGGTCACGGCCGAGACCAAGCGCTACGCACGCAGCGCCGGCAGCCTGGCATCCTGGCTCAAACTACTTCGAGGCGAAGTGGACCTGCGTAATGCCGCCACCATCTTCTGGAAGCGGTTCGAGACTCGCGCGAAACACAGGCTGCGCGAAGCGGCGCGGGCATTCGGCATCAAGACCCACGAAGACCTGGCCGCCGAGTTGCTGCGTGTGGCAGACCAGCACACCGACATGTTCTTTGTCTTCTCCGCCTCCGATCCGGGGCACGCGCTGCTGCTCGAGCAGGGAGGGAGCACGGTCAGAAAGCTCGAGCGCCAAGGGCGGATGCGAAGCTCGATCGTCTCCGGTGCGGATCACACCTTTAATCAGTCTTGGAATCGCGATCAGCTCATTGCGCTGCTGATGACCCACCTCGATCGTCATGCCACAGGGGCCTGAAGCGCGCGCGCAGGCGCACATACCGGCGCTCGACGGCTTGCGGGCCATCGCCATCCTGCTGGTCATTCCGCACAACGCCGACATCTTTTCGAATTCCGCGGCATGGTTGTGGCCGGTGGCCCTGCTCGCGCACGCCGGCTGGATCGGCGTGCAGCTGTTCTTCGTGCTCTCGGGATTCCTGATCACCCGCAACCTGCTCGCGGCCCGCGGCAACGACCACTACCTGCGGTCGTTTTACGTGCGGCGCGCGCTGCGCATATTTCCGCTCTATTTCCTCACGCTGTTCGTCGGGCTGGTTCTGCTGCCGCGATTCATCGAGTTCAGCCCGGGCGCCCTCTCGAGCCACCAGAACCAGATCTGGCTGTGGACCTTTCTCAGCAACTGGGCGCAACCCTATGGTCACGAGGTCAGCGGCTTCTCGCACTTCTGGTCGCTGGCAGTGGAGGAGCAGTTCTACCTGGTCTGGCCCTTCGTCGTCCTCATGGCCGCGGGTACGCGCCTCTTCTGGATCTGCCTGCTGGTGGCGCTGCTCGCGCTGCTGTCGCGCGTAGTCATGATGCAGGCTGGCGCCAGGCCGGAGATGCTCTACATGTTCACCAACTGTCGCATGGACGCGCTGGCTCTGGGCGCGGCCGCCGCGGTAGTTAGCCTATCGGCGCCCGCCATGGCGTGGCTGGCCGGCCACGTCCGCTGGCTGATGTTCGGCATTGTCGCCGTGATGCTGGTCGCGGCCATAGGCACGCACACCTTCGCCGTCTACGACCCGAGGACGCTATTGCTTGGGCATTCTCTGCTGGCGGCGGCATTTGCACTGTTGATGCCGTGCGTCATGCTGGAACTGCCGGGCGGTTTTCGCTTCCTGCAACGCGCCTTGGAGATGCCCTGGATGCGCCAGATAGGGCGCTACAGTTTCGCGATGTACGTCCTTCACATGCCCATTCTGCTCGTGTTCGGCCGAGCCATTCGCGATGGCGTTGCCGTCACGGGTTCAGCGGCGCCACTGGTCTATACACTGATAGTGGTATTGCTGAGTTTCCTGGCCGGACTGCTCTCCTACCATCTGCTCGAGAAACACTTTCTACGGCTCAAGAGCGTCCTGGCCCGATGACCCCCGCGACCGATGAATCCACCCTCGACGCATTGACGTCACTGAGTGTCGGTTCGGCGGAATCGGCACGCGCGCAGGTGGTCCTGCTGCACGGCTACGACATGCGGCCGGAAGACCTCGAACCTTTCTCGCACTCCCTCAAGCTGCCAGCGGTGTTTCATTTTCCGCGTGGCCCTATCGGCTTGCCCGCCGGCAACCGCTGCTGGTGGCCCATCGACCAGGAACGGCGCGCGCGACAACTGGCTGCGGGGGCACGTGATCTGTTCGAGGAATATCCGCCCGGGCGCCTGCCGGCGCGCGAGCGGCTGCGCGCGTTCCTCACCGACCTGCGTACGCGCGCGCCTGACCTGCCGCTGTTGCTAGGCGGATTCTCCCAGGGTGGCATGCTGGCCTGCGACACCGTTCTATGCGCGCGCGAGACGGTTGCCGGGCTCGTCATGCTCTCTTCGTCGCGCATCGCGTTCCGCGAATGGCAGGACAATCGCGAAGCGCTGTCTCGATTGCCGGTCCTGATCAGTCACGGGAGGCAGGATGCGGATCTGGCGTTTTCCGCGGGCGAGGCATTGCGGGATTTCCATGACAACAGTGGCGCACTCGTGACCTGGCAGCCCTTTGACGGTGGTCACGAAATTCCTCTTGCCGTGTGGCGGGCGCTGCGGCGCTTCGTAACGGAACTGTCGCGCAAAACCGGTTAATCCCTGCCTTTGCGAGCCCTCGGCCCCTGCCAGTTCGGCTAACATTTCGCCCAGCCAGCCGCTGCCCCACTTGTTCCTCGGGATTGTGATCCCGAGCACGCCACGCCGTGCCTCACTTCGAGGGAATCGCGTTAGAATTCGCGGCCTTAGGAAGGGATGCAATAAGAATTATGAGCAAAGACCTGTTGAATCAAGTGCGCGCCATCGCCGCCGAAGTCGCCGCGAAGCACGCCGACGACGTCGATCGTCAAGCGCGCTTCCCCATCGAGACGATCACCGCACTCCAGGAAGTGCGGGCTCTCTCGGCGTCAGTGCCGGTCGAACTTGGAGGCGCCGGAAGTGACATGCGGCAGCTCGGCGCAATGTGCACGGCGCTGGCCCAGGGTTGCGCCTCCAGCGCCATGGTCTTCGCCATGCATCACATTCAGGTCGCCTGCATCGCCCGCCACGGCCTGGGCTCGAAGTTCTTCCGCGACTACCTGACCGAGCTGGTCGCCAAACAATACGTGTTGGCGTCGATGACCTCGGAAGTCGGCACCGCCGGTGACACGCGCTCGAGCATCTGCGCAGTCGAAGTCAGCGGTGATCGGTTCGTACTCAACAAGGACGCGACCACGGGTTCCTACTGTGCGCACGCCGACGGCATCCTCGTGACTTGCCGCCGTGCCGCCGACGCGCCCAACAGCGATCAGGTGCTGGTGCTCGTGCGCAAGGGCGACTACAAGCTCACGCAGACCACGAGCTGGGACACCATGGGAATGCGCGGCACCTGCAGCCCGGGCTTCAAGCTCGAGTCCAGTGGTCCGGCGGAACAGATCCTTCCCGGTTCATTCGCCGATTCCTCCGCCCAATCCATGGTGCCGTACTCGCACATCCTCTGGTCGGCGCTGTGGTCCGGCATCGCCGGCGACGCGGTGGCTCGCGCCGGTTCTTTCGTGCGTGCGGAAGCGCGTCGCAAGCCTGGCACCGTGCCACCCACGGCCACCCGCCTGGCTAAGGTGTCGACGCAATTGCAGGCCATGAGAAACAACTGGCTGGCGCTGGCCGCGGATTTCGACTCCATGACCGCGCAACCCAATGGAATGGATGAACTGCAGTCCATGGGATGGGCGCTAAAAATGAACAATCTCAAGGTGGGCTCATCGGAAGCCGCGCCGGAGATCGTGCACCAGGCGCTGCAGATCGCCGGAGTCATGGCTTACAAGAACGATTCGAAATTCAGCGTCGGTCGCCACTACCGCGATTCACTCTCGGGCGCGCTCATGGTTTCCAACGAACGCATCAACTCCAAGAGCGCATCGATGCTGCTGGTTCTCAAGGACGACTGACATGAGCGAAAAATTCGACAACGAGAGTCTCTACGACGGCCTGGTCAAACATGGCCACATCATTCCGGTCGGCGTGCAGGGCGCGTTCGGACGCGGTGCCGTGTTCGAAGACGTGCTCGAACGCTTCAACGGGCTGGTCAGCAAGATTTCCAAAAATGATGGCGCGGAGGTTTTCACGTTCCCGCCCATCATCGAGCGCCGCATTCTCGAGAAGGTGCACTACCTCGACAACTTCCCGCACCTGTGTGGCGCGGTGCACAGCTTCTTCGGCAAGGAGCTCGCCGCACGCCAGCTCGCCGAGGATGTGAACGCCGGCAAGCCGTGGGGCGACAAGCTTGAGATGACGGACGTGGTGCTGAATCCCGCAGCCTGCTATCCGGTGTACCCAAGCTTCACCGGCACGCTCAAGAAGGGCGGCCGTCTGGTGACCATGATGAACTGGGTATACCGCCACGAGCCCTCGCCGGAACCGACCCGCATGCAGTCATTCCGCGTGCGTGAGTTCGTGCGCGTCGGCACTGCCGACGAAGTCGTCGAATGGCGCGACATGTGGCTGCAACGCGGCCTCAAACTACTCACCGATCTCGGCCTGCCGGCAACGCCCGACGTGGCCTCGGACCCCTTCTTCGGCCGTGGCGGCAAGATGCTGGCCGTCAGCCAGAAAGAACAGAAGCTGAAATTCGAAGTCGTGGTGCCGGTGATCTCGAAAGAGAACCCGACCGCGGTCTGCTCTTTCAATTTCCACCAGGAGCATTTCGGCGAGACCTTCGAAATCCGCACCGAGGATGGGAAGGTTGCGAATACCGCCTGCCTGGGCTTCGGCCTCGAGCGCGTGGTCATGGCGCTGTTCAAGACGCATGGCTTCGAGCCCGACAACTGGCCGAAGGCGACGCGCGACCTGCTCTGGCCCTGAGGCCGCAAGCCCGTGAGCCGCATCAACGCCCTGCCGCACCTCGACGCGACTAACTATTCGCGCAGCGTCCTGCATGCCGAGGGCTGCACCTGGGTCGAGAAGAATTGTTACGTCGACATCTGGATCGAGGTCCTGCACGCCCTCGGCGTCGAGCCACGTGCCATCCTGCCGTTCACCGTGGCCATCGACTTCGAAGGCGACCAGTGGACCTTCTTCAAACCCCCGCACGACGAGCTGCGCGAGCTCTACGGCGTCGATGTGCAGGAGCTCAACGTCTGGCGTCCGCTGCTCGAGCACGCGGTCGAGCACCTCGCCGCCGGCCGCCTGATCAGCACCGAGGCCGATGCGTTCTGGCTGCCGGACACCTCCGGAACGGACTATCGCCGCCAGCACACCAAGTCGACCATCGTTCTGGCGGACCTCGACGTCGAGGCGCAGCGGCTCGGCTACTTCCACAATGCCGGCTACTTCATGCTCGAAGGCGAGGATTTCGTCCGCACCTTCCGCGTGGGCTACGAACCCGACCCCACGTTCATGCCGCTGTTCGCGGAAACCGTGCGGTTCGATCGCCTCATCAAACTACCCGACGCGGCACTGCTTTCGATGAGCCTCGATCTCTGGCGAAAGCACCTGCCGCGCGTTCCGCGCACCAATCCCATCGAGCGCTTCCAGCAACGTTTCGAACGCGACCTCACGCTGATGCATGAGCGCGGCCTGGCCTACTACCACGCCTGGGCGTTCGCCACGACGCGGCAGCTCGGCGCCTCGTTCGAACTTGCGGCCAGCAACCTGCGCTGGATGCAGGGCCTCGGACAGACCGGGCTCGAATCGTCAATCGCAGCGTTCGAGGTCGTCGCCGCGAACTGCAAGAGTTTCATCCTCAAAGGCGCACGCGCCGTCAACTCGCGCAAGCCCTTCAATGGCGGCGAGATGTTCGCGCAAATGCGTGATGCCTGGGAACGCGGGCTCGGCGATCTGAAACACCGACTCGGCGGCGAATGAAAGGATTGGCCTCCTTGCCGGGGGCTTCGGCAAGAATTCTCCCGGTGGATGCAACGCGCGGCGCGTTGATGCTCTTCAGCTGCCTGGCGCATTTCGCCTGGTGGATCCACGGCTCCTATCCGCACCTGAGCGGGACTCTTGCCGGAATCGGCATGATCGCCACTCCGAGTTTTCTGCTCGTGAGCGGCGCGATGGTCGGACTGCTGTGCTCGACACCGGCGCGCGCCGGCCGCGACCTCACTTCGCAGCTCTTCAATCGTGGACTGTTCCTGATCACGGTCGGCCACTTCCTGATTTCACTGTCGGAGGCGCATTCCAATGGCGGCCTCTTCAAGACGCTGACCGGGGTCTCGGTCGTCGATGAAATCGGGCTCAGTACGCTCATCGCGGCATTGCTCGTTCCGCGCCTGTCGAATCCGCAGTTTTGCAGACGCGTGGCCGAATTCGCCGCGGCGACGCTGCTCGCATCATGGGTGGCGAATCTTTTGTGGATGCCGGAAAGCGCGTTCGGCATGGGCCTGAAGAACGTCCTGATTGGTGGCAACGCAGTCGCTGGGCACACCGGTAGCTATACAGGTCCGACGCTCCAGTACATGGCCCTGTATGCGCTGGGGCTGCCGCTGGGCCATTTGTTCGGTGCCTTCGCGGGCGGCAGAGTTACGGCCTCGGAGATCGCGAAAAGTGTCGCCACGACAGGCGCCTCGCTTCTCGCGCTGTGCTGTGTGTTGCTGGCGGTTCGATATGCGATCGACCATGGCGCTTTCTTCGATCAGACGCCGCGCGCCGGCCTCGACCTCACGCTAAGAGTTACGGTGAAGTCCCCGCCATCGCCCGCCTACGCGCTCTTCTTCTGCGGCTTCGGTCTGTTGATGGTGGCTTCTGCCTTCTGGCTTTCTGACCGCAGATCTGCGCCCGGCACCGCGGTTCTGCAATGGCTCGCGGTCATCGGCCGCGCATCGCTGTTCGTTTTCATCCTGCAATATTTCCTCTACTGGACGTTGCCCGATCTTCTCGGCATCGAGCCCAATGTGCTGTGTTTCGCCTTGTTTCTGGGCAATGTATGGCTGATGCAGCGCGCGGCGATCCTCTGGGGTCGCTTTCATGGCAATCGCCACCTCACCTTTGGGATCAAGCTGCAGCGCCGACCTTCCTGATCCTCGCGCAGGAGCGGTCATAGTTCTCATCGTGCGTCATCGGCACACCATCGCCGCAAGATCCGCCCCCGCCAGCGACATAAGATGGCTCGCGAATCGCCCGTGCAGACCCAGACGAAGCTGTCATTCGAATGAAGCACAATCCCGCCCTCGATGGCATTCGAGCCCTCGCCGTGTTGATGGTGATTGGCTTCCATTCGTTCACGCCTGGCGCATCCGGCGGATATCTCGGCGTCGACGTGTTCTTCGTGCTCAGTGGATTCCTCATCACCTCGTTGTTGCTCGATGAAGTGCATCGCACCGGCTCGATCCACCTTGCAAGGTTCTACTTCCGCCGTTTCATGCGCCTGACTCCGGCGCTGCTGCTGATGCTGTGCGCCTATCTGATCCTCGCTCCGCTCGCCTGGCCGCAGATGGCTTTTCGCACCGACGTGCGCGATGTGCTGATCTCGACTTTCTACCTGTCGGATTACGCCAGCGCCTTCTGGTCGCTTCCGCTGTATCTGCGACACACCTGGTCGCTGGCAGTCGAGCAACACTTCTATCTACTGTGGCCGCTGGTCGTGCTGGTGCTCGCGAGAAGATTCCGCAAGTCGCAGCTGGCGATCGCACTCGGAATGATGTATCTGGCCTTCTCCGCCTGGCGGATCTACTGCGACCTGAGCGGTGATACTGGCTACATGCACTCGTACTTTCGCTTCGACACGCGCCTGAGCGGTCTCACCGTGGGCAGCCTGCTGGCCGTGCTGCTTACGAATTCGCGGCAGCGCAGATCGCGTCACGCCGATCTCGCCGCTTTGTCGGGACTCGCCGTCATCGCACTGTGCACGTGGCGCTTCCAGGTGCTCTCAACCTCGGCGATGGTCTTCGGCATGGCGGCGGTCGAGATGGCCACGCTGACCTTGATCTATGTCGCCGTGACCGCGGATGGGTCCTTCGTCCAACGGGCGCTCGCGCACCCGGTACCCAGCTTCATCGGCAAGATGTCCTACGGCATCTACCTTTGGCACTACCCGATCTTCATCTACCTGTGGGGGCGCTGCCCCTGGTACGTGACCCTGGTTGGAGGGGGCGTGGCATCGCTGACCCTGGCGGTAGTCTCGTACTACAGCGTCGAACGTATCGCCCGGCACTACGCGCGCAACCGCAAGACGGAAGCACCGCTTCGGTCCGCGAAAGTGGAACCAGCCGCCGCCAGCGAGTAGTTCAGGGCGCGAGGCCAGCTTTCCGGAGCGCGCGCGGCCAACGCGATCCGAGTCCGAGCGCAATCTGCGACTCACGAATACGCTCGAGGCTGCCGGCCGCGAGCCGCCCACCCGGCACCTGTCCGAAGTTCGAATCGGCCTGTGAGACGGACTTGGTGCCGAGAATCACCGTACTCACCTGCGAAAACGAGAGCGGATAACGCGCGGCCGCGGCGACCATCGACCCTGCCTGCTGCTCGAGAAAGCGGAATTGCTCGGTGCGATCGACGGTCTCGGCGATCTGCGCGGCGGTCCAGGCGTGGCGCTGATCGTTCGGATCGGGGAACTTCGCGTCGCGCTGATACTTGCCGGTCAGGAATCCTTCGCGCAGTGCCGAGCGCACGATCACGGCTTTGCCGCTGGCGCGGATCGCCTCGGCACGAGCCATGAACGGATCGGGCTCGAGCAGGTTGAATTCGACCTGGAATGAATCGATCTCGGGCCTGGCCAACACGAAGTCGATGTCTTCAGCGGAATACAGCGAGATGCCGACGAATCGGGCCTTGCCGGCCGCTTTGAGGCGCAGCATCTCGTCGAGCAGATGCTCATCCTTGCCGCGCGGCACCCAATGCAGCTGGTACAACTCAACGGCGTCAGTGCGAAGACGCTTCAATTGCGTTTCCAGCGTCGACGACATGCCAGCCGACTGGCCAGAGAATTTCGTCGAGACGATCCAGCGCGAGCGCCGGCCGACCAGGAACTCACCTAACAAGGTTTCCGAGTCGCCGTAAACCATCGCGGTGTCGACAAAATTGCAGCCGAGCTCCTCGGCGCGGGCAAGAGTTCGCAAAGCCTGTTGCTGGTCGACGGCGCCATACCCCTGCCCGCCAATTCCCCACGCGCCGAATCCGACTTCAGAAACCTTGAGGCCGGTACGGCCGAAGTCCCGGAGCTGCATCTGCCGCGGATTCGCCGCTGGCGCGAGCATCGCGGCCAACTGTTCACGAACTTGCCGGCGGCGAAACGACGCGGCCACCCATCCAGCCGCGCCAGCCAATCCGATCCCGCCCAGCAAGACGGACCTGCGATTCATCAGTGGCCAGGCGTGAGATCAGGTTGCGGACAATCGATGACATGCTCGATAGTCACCGGACGCCAGTGCAATGGCGCGGTGGTGCTGCGCTTGGAACGAATGTCCTGGTAGATGCGCTCGGCAGCCGCCACCTCTGTGCCGAGATAGCCCGCCAGATCCGCGGCGGTCTTGCCGTTGACCACGGACCAGATCGCGACGTCCATCTGCCGATAAGGCAGCGCGAAATAGAATTCGTCCTGGCCCTGCGCGAGGCTGAAGGTGTCGGTGGTCGGGATGGTGTTGCACACCTCGTCCGGCAGGCCCAGGTGCCGGGCCAACGCGTACACCTGCGTCTTGTACAGATGTGCAATCGGCTTAACGTCGGCTGAGCCGTCACCATTCTTCACGAAGAAGCCCTGGTCGTATTCCAGGCGATTGGGCGTGCCCACTACGGCGAAGTTGAGCCGGTCGGCGTGAAAGTACTCGCAAGTCTTGCGAACGCGTTGCTTGTAGTTGGTGGCGGCGACGATCTGCAGATATTCCTTGAGGCCGAGCGTCTCCGTGATCTGCGATCCATCGGGCTTCTCGACCACGATCTTGAAATGGTTGACCAGGCCCTGCTGGCCGCCGCTGATCACCAGCTTGTGCTTCCAGCCCTTCTGATACGCCGGCACCGCGGCGCGGATGGCATCGTCGCGCCACTGGTAGCAGCCAATCGCTTCGAGCGTGGGGCCGATGGCCTGCACCTGATAGTCGATGCCGTGATGCTCGGCGACGATCTTGCCCAGCCGCAAGCTCTCGGAAGACGAGTCGTATTCGGGCAGCAGCAGCCCGAACACCTTTCCCTTGCCGAAGGCGCGCACGCACAGTGCCGACGTCACCGAGCTGTCGATGCCCCCCGAGATCGCCACCACCACGCCGCGCTTGCGCGCCTTGCGCGCGAAGATGCGCAATGAGCTCGTGATCTTTTCGACTGCCGCGTCCTTGTCGAACGCGAGGATCACGTCATTGAGGATGTCTTTCACGGGCGAGGGCTCCGGATAAATTGTTCGTCGAGTATCAACGTGGAAAGTATGCCGACAAAGGCCATGTTGTCGGCGAATCCCAGCGCACGTCCCGAGCGGCATTTCTCGTAGAGGCGACGCACGGAACCGGAGTCAAAATACCCGGTATCGCGCAGGTTCGCCGGGTCGAAGGCTGCTTCGACGAATCCCAAGGGCTTGCCGTCCTGGAAAAATGACTGGCTGTCGGGCGCGCGGTACGGCTGTTTGACGCGGTTGGCTACCGCGGGCGGCAGCAGGTCACGCACGGCGTGACGCAGGATCGACTTCTCCTCGAGCCCGCGCAGCTTGTACTTCGGCGGCAGCCGGTTCGCGAATTCGATGACGCGATGGTCGAGGAACGGCACGCGACCCTCGATGGAGTTCGCCGCGGCAACGCGGTCGCCCTGCGAGCACAGCAGGTAGCCGAACAGCAGCGTCTGCGCTTCGACGTATTGGTCACGCGAGAGGCCGGGCCAGGACGCAAAGTCTTTCGGCAGCATCGCGGCGAGTTGTTTTTCAGGGTCGACGTCGCCGACGCGTGCGCGCATCTCGGGCGAGAAGAAGTTCCACAGCCGGCGTGTCGTCGAGAAGCGCTGCGCGTGCGCGTAGAACGGGTTGTCGACGTCACTCAGGCCCTGCCCGAAGAACGACTGCGTATACGCGCCACCGCTGACCGGCGAATTCTTGAGATACGGATAGAGCCGCGTCAGAAGCTTGTGGCGCCACTGCGAGGCCGGATTGCGCGCCCAGAAGCGACGTACCTTGCCTTCCTTGAAGAGGTCGTAGCCCGCGAAGACCTCGTCGGCGCCCTCGCCTGTCAGCACCACTTTGAAGCCCGAGCTGCGCACGTGCTGTGACAGCATCATGAGCGGCGCGGGCGCGGTGCGCAGGATCGGCGTCTCGGTGTGCGTGACGAGCTTCGGGAACAACGCGCCGATGTCAGCGCGGCTGCATTGCACCGAGGTGTGTTCGGTGCCGACGTGATCGACCATCGCCTGCTGGAACGGCCGCTCGTCGAACTCGGGATCGTCGAATCCTACCGAGAAGGTGCGCAGCTTCATGCCGGAGTGCGCGCGAATCATCGCGACGATGACCGACGAATCGAGACCCCCCGATAGATAGGCGCCCACGGGCACGTCGGCGCGTAATTGCAGCCGCACGGCGTCGGTGAGCAGGGCACGCAGTTCCTCGGCGGCCTCGTCGTACGATGCGTGCGACAGTTCGCCGGCCGGATGATAGGTCCAGTCCCAGTAGCGCACGAGCTTCTCGGCGCCGCGCTCGAGCACGAGCATGTGTCCCGGCGGCACGGAGCGAATTCCTTCCATGACCGTGCGCTCGCCCACGGGTGCCCAGAACGTGAACGTCTGCGCGAGGCCCTGCGCATCGATGCGGCGCGGCTGACGGCTCACCGCGAGGATCGCCTTCATCTCGGAGGCGAACAACAGGCGCTCGCCATCGCGCTGCACGAACAGGGGGCGGATGCCGACGCGGTCGCGGATCAGCAGCAGCCGGTTGCGCGGCCGGTCCCAGAGGGCGATCGCGAACTGGCCGTTGAGGTGCGAGACAAACTCATCACCCCACTGCTCGTAGGCGTGCACGATCGTCTCGGTGTCGGAGTGCGTGCGGAAAGAATGGCCGCACTTCTCGAGTTCGGCCCGCAGCTCGACGTAGTTGAAGATCTCGCCATTGAAGACCGTCCAGATCGTGCGGTCCTCGTTCGCGATCGGCTGGTCGCCCGTCGACAGATCGATGATGGAAAGACGCGCATGCGCGAGGCCCGCCAGCCCATCCTCGAGATATCCGAAGCCATCCGGTCCGCGGTGGCGGATCGTGTGGATCATTCGCTCGAGCTCGGCGCGCGAGGCGGCCGCCTGATTGTTAAAGGCGAGAACGCCCGCTATTCCACACAAGACTCTTCAACTCCGCGCTATGTCGTAATGCCTTGGAAGCCGCCCCTCGAGTTACCGCAATCCGGCCGCCGGCGGACGCCTTCCTGAGGGCCGCTCAAGCCCCGAAATGCGGCCAGGGTTCCCGGTCGCCGGTCGCATGATATCGGTTCTGAACGCATCTCGACGCGACCGGCGGAGGGGCCTTTGGAAGCGGCCAATATCGCGTATGGTGCGGGCGCCCAAGACGGTACGGCGTCACCTTTCTCAGCATCTGTGAACCAAGTCCAATTGCGCCGGTCTGGCGGCCCGTTACAGTCCTGTCTTCCCCGGACGCCCGTGCACCTTCGTTACCGACGCAGGCCCGGACGGCCGCGCCCTAACACGTGACACGGCACAGCGAGCTGTATGACTCGCTGTTCCAGCAGCACAAAGGAAATCGAGTTTGAGCGCCGCATCCTGGCTTCGCCGAAACGTCATGTATCCGTTGTGGGTCGCCAAAGATCGCAGCCCCCGGCTGCGCTACATGCGCGAACTGGAACAGTCGCAGTACTTCCCCATCGCTCGTCTGCGTGAACTGCAGATGCGCAAGCTGCGAGAAGTCATCGCGCACGCATATCGCGAAGTGCCCTACTACACGAAGCTGTTCGATTCCCTCGGCCTCAAACCCGGCGATATCCAGGACGACCGCGACCTGCAAAAACTGCCGGTGCTGACCAAGGATCAGGTACGTCTGCACATGGACGATTTCATCGCGCGCTCCATGAAAGGAACGCCCATGTCCATCTTCAAGACGGGTGGTTCGACGGGCGTGCCCGTCGAAATCCTCAAGGATCCGTACGTGGTGGAGCTGGTCAGTGCGTGCGGCCTGCGCGCCTTCCGTTGGACCGGCTGGAACATCGGTGAGCCCGTCGGCATGATCTGGGGCAATTCGCCGACCACATTTACGCCGAAAGAAAAGGCACTGAATCTGCTCATCAATCCGGAGATCTATCTGGACACGATGCGGCTCACCGACGAGACCATGGGCGAGTTCGTGCGTCTGTGGAAGGAAAAGCAGCCTACTTTGCTGCGTGGTCATTCGCATTCGATCTACATCTTCGCCTCGTTCTGCGCGAAGCACTCGATCACGTCCGTGCGGCCGACCGCCATCATCTCTTCTTCGATGATGCTCATTGCGTCGGAGCGGCGCGTCATTGAGCAGGCATTTCAATGCAAAGTCACGGATCTGTACGGCTGTGAAGAAGTCGGCCTGATCGGCAGCGAATGCGAAGTCCATGACGGCATGCACGTCGACATGGAGAGCAACCTGCTGGAGCTGCTCGATTCCAATGGCGATCAGGTCGCACCGGGTGAAGACGGCGCCGTCGTCGTCACCAATCTGATCAACAATTCGATGCCATTGATTCGCTACAAGATGGGTGACGTCGCTTCAATGCGCACGACACCCTGCAAGTGCGGACGTACGTTACCGTTGATGAACAACATCTCGGGACGCGTGGCCGATTTCCTCGTGCGCAAGGACGGCAGCGTGGTCGCCGGCGTGTCGCTCGTCGAACGCACGCTCACAAAATTTCCGGGTGTCGCGCAGATGCAGATCATTCAGGAGAACCTGGATCTCGTCGTGCTGAGAATCGCCAAGGACCCGAACTACAACGAGAGCACCGAAAGCGCGCTGATCGAAGAGTTCAAATCATCGGTGGGTGCGAGCGAGGTCCGGATCGAGTTCGTGGACGCCATCCCGCAGGAAAAATCGGGCAAGTTCCGTTTCGCTATCTCCAAGGTAGCCAATCCATATGGCTAGGCTGAAGTGAAAGAACGCCTGGAGATAATCGACGGACTCAGGGGTGTTGCCGCCTTTTCGGTAGTACTCGGTCATCTGTCGAGTCGCACTGCACTCGCGGGAATCATGGGGCACGGCTACCTGGGTGTATCCATATTCTTCGTGTTGTCCGGCTTTGTGATCGCGATGAGCGTTGATGATCGATTCATCTCAGCGAGTTTCGCCGGACGATTCGCAGCGCGGCGGGCGATTCGACTCGACCCCCCCTATTGGGCGAGTATTGCTGTTGCGTTGACACTCACGTGGTTTGCCGCTCGAAACGGTTTCCCGAGGGAAATTCCGGGCGCGGCCGAACTCTTCGCACACCTTTTCTATCTGCAGGACATTCTCGGCTTTGAATCAATTTCCAGCGTGTACTGGACGCTGTGCTACGAGATTCAGTTTTACCTCTTTTTCCTAGTGATGATGTGGCTTCGGCAACATACCAGAGGTTTCTGGTTTCTCTGGTGCGCGGTCTTTGTCGTTTCGCTGGCCGAACTAGCCGAGTTAATCGATATATCCGGGAATGCGGTGTTTTTGCAGTATTGGTTTTCTTTCGCTATGGGAGCCATGACCTACTGGGCAGTTAGAGCGAAAATCCATCCTGCGGCACTGGTCGCAGCAGCCGCCGCCACCCTGTCGCTCACATTCTCGTCTCACGCACCATGGTGCATCACGACGGTCCTGACAGTCATAGTCATCTATTGGGGAGTCCGCCGGAATTCTGCGTGGCTATCGGCTGCGCCTGTTCAGTTTCTTGGACGAATTTCGTACAGCATGTATCTCTTCCATCCCCTTGTCGGGTGGACGGCCATGAGCATTGCTCTCAAGTTCTCCAGCACCTGGATCGCTTTTCTCGTCGGGGTGATCGCGAGCATCGTCTCGGCCTGGGTCGCTTACTATCTGATCGAGCGTCCCAGTGTTCGGCTCAGTCGATTCGTCTCAGTGGATCGCGCCAAGGCAAGCCCCATCGCTCATCAACAGATATCTACAAAGCAGAGCTAATTGCACCTAGCAGTTCAATTTTGTAGTCTGAACAGGCCACGAAAAGTGTTCAACTGCATATACTTGCCGGAACCTGCAAGCACTGGGCGAAGCGATCGATAGTCTCCACTTCACGTGGGCGCGTACTAGCAACCTCTCCTGGTACCGACCCCAACCCTAACAAAACTTCAAAGATAGATATTGCATGGTCGAACCCAGCACGCGACCCGACAGTCGAATTGACGGTATCGATGCTCTGCGCGGCCTGGTAGTGCTGTTGATGGCGTTGGATCACGCTCGCGAATTCTTTGCGCCCTCCGCCTTTTCGCCTACTGACGCGTCGGTCACGACAGGCTTCCTCTACTTCACTCGTTGGGTCACACATCTTTGCGCCCCGACATTCGTGCTATTGGCGGGGATATCCTGTTTCCTGATACGGACTCGACTGACAACCGATCGCGAATACCGAAACTTTCTGGTGAGTCGTGGACTCATCTTGATTGCTATCGAGTGTTCCCTGGTCGCCCTGGGTTGGGATTTTGAGTTTCGCGAAATCAACTTGCAGGTCATCTGGGTGTTGGGCGTATCGATGGCGTGTCTTGGCTTGATGCACCGTGTGCCACGACAGACCATGCTCTGCCTGGGCGTGATCCTGTGCCTGTTGTCTTACGAAATATCCTCGCGCCTGGAGATTTCCAACGCGCTATTCATCATCCTGTTCAGCACTGGATTGATTGCAAAGGTCGGAGGTCTGTCCATCACGGTGACTTATCCGGTCATCCCATGGCTTGGCCTGATGATGATCGGCTATGGCTGTGCCAACTGGACTATGGCGCGCTTGCGGCAAGGTGAATCAGCGAGCTGGATCGGGCTGCTCATCCTGGCGACGGTTCTGCTCGTTCGTGCGTGCTCCGCTTTTGGAGAACTTCACAGCTGGCAGGTAATTCAGGGCGATCCGGTTGCCACGGTCATGATGTTCCTCGACCTCACCAAGTATCCTCCCTCGCCTCTCTACCTGGGGTGCATGGTGGGGTTAGCCTTTTACCTGCTCTTCGCGTTCGGCAACGTTCGGCAATCCCTCGTGAACGTTCTCACGGTATATGGTCGGGCTCCGCTCTTGTTCTATGTAGCGCACCTGTATGTGATTCAGATTCTGCGCTGGTCCAAGGTCGCCTGGGTTCACTTCCATTTGCCCGGATTCACCGAACTTCCGCCCGATACACTCACCCTCGATGACTCGCGAGGGTTGTACTGGGCATATGCAGTCTGCGCATTTGCCCTCGTCCTGCTCTACAAGCCATGCATATTGTTCTACCGGGCAAAGAAGGCGCGCTCCATGAGAATCTTGAGCTACTTGTAGGCAATGCCCGCGTCGCCGCCAAAAAAAGCAACCGCGTCGGACGCGACCCGGACGCCATCGAGTCCTGTTGAAGAACAATCGCCGCTGATTGGCTTCAGACTTCTTGTGGCCCTCACTTTGTTCATGCTGCTGAGCCTCTCGGAGCAGATTCCCGGCCTGGGTGCGCTGCGCCCGTCGCTGTTGCTGACTTTGGTGCTCATCGGAATCACGATCGCCAACTTCACTCGCGTCAAGCACCGTCTGCAGAACCCGGCGGCAAAAGCGGTGACCGGACTCGCGATCTACATTCTGGTCACGATCCCCCTGGTCTATTGGCCCGGAAGCGTCGTGAACAATTTGCCGCATCTGATCGTCTCGTTCGGATATTTCTTCTTCATAGCGATATACGTAGACAGTGTCAGGAGATTGGAAATATTCCTGGGGGTCTACTTAGCTGCACAGGTCTACCGGGTGCTTGTCCCATTGTTCCTTCACGTAACCACGGGATACTGGGGAGACAGGACTTACCTCGGCGATGACACTGGGTTCCTCGCCCGGTTGGGGGGAGCTCCTTGGGACATCGTGAACGCCAACGGTCTGGCGTCCCTTGTGGCCGTCACCATTCCGTTCTTGTATTTCTGGGGGCGGTCCAGGGGCACGTTGACCTTGCTGGGCCTTATCCTGCCTCTTTCGATGGCACTCATCTACGCAATGATGCTCACGCTGTCCCGCAGTACGCTTCTGGCGCTGTGCCTGGAGGCAATCGCAATCCTGATGTTCAGCAAGCGCAGACTCGTGATTCTCGGAGTCATGTTTGTCGGGCTAACCGTGGGCGTGGCCTCGCTCAGCCCCTTGCAGCAGGAGAGGTTCCTCGGATCGATGTATCGCTCAGACGCGAAAGGATCCGAATCCGCCAAGGGACGAGTGTCAGGGATCACGGACGACTTCGAAGTATGGATCGAGCACCCTTTCTTCGGTTTCGGTTTCGGAACCTCCGGCGAGGCCCTGTTCAACTTCAAGGGAGGGCATACCATTTCGCACACGCTCTATACCGAAGCGCTCATTGAAGTAGGTGCCTTCGGAGTTCCATTCCTGCTGGCGTACCTGTACCAACTATGTAAAGCCGCCATGCAGACTTACAGGCTTTCGAAACAATACGTGAGCCAACTGGGGTTCGCGCCAATCCTACTCTGGAACCCTCCAGCCCTTCTCGTATGGCTGACCGGCTATCTGTTCTTCAGCATCTTCTCGTACGGGCTCTCCACGTACACCTGGTACCTATACGGCGGCATCATCGTCGCAACCAAGAACATCATCGATGATGTCGCAAAGAAGCACTCGCCGAAACCCGCGCAAACTCCCGGGCGGGTCTCCCTCCGCAGCTAGGCTTCGCTTCGCTTCCGCCTGCATTCTTCGTAGAGCGCCGCGAGCTTCCCGTACGAAGCATCCGCATTGAACGCCACGATGGCATCCGGTACGTAGTTCGCGGCGGCGGCGCTGCTCGAATTCTCGAGTTCCTGCGTCATGCACTCCGCGAGGCTCGCCGCGTTGCCGGATTGGGCTACCCTTGCCGGGCTGCCCCGCACGGTTTCCCGCAGGCCGACGCAATCGGTTGCGATGAGCGGCACGCCGCACACGAGAACTTCCATCGCCAGCAATCCGCTCGCTTCCCACAGTGACGGCATGACCACGGCGCCCACACCCTTGATCGTGGCTGCCAGATGAGGCACCGGCGCGATGAATCTGAAGTAAGCGTCGAGGCCGCGGGCCCGCAGATCGATGCGATCCTCCTCGATGAATCCGCCGGAGCCGGCACACACCACGACGAACTTCTTCCCCTGGCCGGACTTCGCCAGAATTTCCACGGCGTTGATGAGCACGCGGAAACCCTTGGGAGCCATGAATCGTCCAAAGAAGCCGAAGACGAATTCGGATTCCGGCAGCTGCAATTCCTCCCTCAAAGGCCGGCTCGGCGCCGACGCGAAACCATTCACGTCGATGCCATGCGGGATCACGCGGACGAAATCCCGCTTGCGGCGCAGCGACGGCATGTATTCGTAGATGTTCTGCGCCGCGTCGAAGGAAACGGCATGGATGGCTTTGCACCTGCCGAGCAACATTGCGATCACTCTTCGACGCATGCCACCGAAGCGGCCGCTGAACTGCCCCTTGGTGAAGACCTCATGCGCAGTCAGGATGATCGGCACCCGGCGCGCAAGTCCCGCAGGAACTGACACCAATGCCGAAGTCACTCCCTGCGCATGGATTAGACTGAACTTTTCGGTCAGCGCCTGTCGGAAAGTTGCGCCGAGCAGCGACGCCAGCGAGTCTGCGGTGATCACCCAGGAGACGCGGTCGTTGCGAACTTCCGCCTGGAGTGATTTCGTCCCCGGACCATCGGGAAGCACGACGGTGAAGCGATAATCGCGAAGCGAGGAGTGATTCAGCAGCTCGCGCATGTAGCTCTTGATTCCGCCGACGGGCCACCTGATTGGAACCAGGACGGCTTTTGCGTCGCGAAGTCTTTCTGGCTGATCCTCGTGCATGCAGGCGCAAACTACTTTGCCGTTGGGGCTTCTGTTTTGCCAGGCAGAGGATTCGCCTGGATGTAACCATTCAACGACTCTGCCACTCGCGCGGTGAAAAGCACTGCGCCCTGGTGGTTCAAGTGGAATCCATCGGCGTAGTTGGCGGTGGCCATTTCGCCGGGCTGGTAGGGAAACACGACGCTGATGCCGGCAGCTGTCGCCCGCGCCGCGGCCAAGGGTGCAAGATCGACGTCATTCTCAGTGGGTGGAATGAGCCACACGAACTTCGCTCCATGATCGGCCGTCAGCTGCTGCAGCTCATGCAGCCTGTCCACGATCAATTTCGTGGCGCCCTCCGGATCCGGAGTGCCGCGCTTGCCTCGCAATAAGAGATGAGGCACGAGCTCCTTCGTGCCGGGGAGAAGACGCTCCATGACGCCCATTCGCACGTTGGCGCGCGTCGCGAGCCAGTAACTCCAGTGCGCCAGCAGGTATTCGCTGGCGGTCATTGGCGCCAGATTGGTTTCGTGGACCAGCGCAGGAAAGTCCCGCACGCCCATCATGAAATGCGCGAACGTGGCGCCATTCGTGCCGAGTGTCGTCATCTGCTCCGCATTGATACACAGCACGATGAGGGAAGGCGTGGTACCGGAATCGAACAGCTTCCTCAGTCCATATTTCCAATCGACGTACATGGTCCCCTCGAGGGGAAGCAGGTGGACGTCGGCGGCTTCATGGGTGAGCTCGGCGAGCTGCCCGCGGTCGATGCCGTCCAGCAACAAGGAGTTGCCGACCAGCAGCGTGACCGGACGGCCATCCTTGAATCGAGTCGTCAAATTCTTCGTCTCGGCCAGGTCGCGCGTGATGCGCGAAATGCCGGCACTCTTGCGCGGCATCACGACTCGGGCCGCGACCTCGAGCCCGACTACCAGCGCGAACAGCAGTGCCAGCAGCACCGCTATGTCACGATTCGAAGCGGAGTTAGAACTGGAAGTAGATGAATGCATTTGACTCACTCGCTCCAAACAGGGCGATCAGCACGGCAAATCCAATCGCCACCGCCGACCGGGCCAGTGGGCTTCGGCCGGCGGCAAGATACTCACCCTTGGAACGCTCGAGGAAGTAGTCGAGCAGCAACATGGCCCCCGCGTATACGGCCAGGAACTGAGCTGCCGAAGGCAGATACGGCCCCCAGGTCCAGGTCGTCAGGCCGCCGAATTGTTCCAGCGCCTCGGAAACCGACGTGGCGCGGAAGAATATCCACGAAACGCAAACGAGGTGGAATATCACGATCCGCCGCACCCAGCGTCCGGTGAAGGTGCGGGAGTCGGAGATATTCCGGCCTCCCACGAAGAATCTCTCGACGGCGAGGCCCGCGCCATGGATGAAACCCCAGACGACGAAAGTCCAATTCGCGCCGTGCCAGAGGCCACCCAGGAGCATCGTCCACAACAGGTTCAGGTAGGTCCGGACCGTGCCCTTCCGATTGCCTCCGAGCGATATGTAGAGGTAGTCGCGCAACCAACTACTGAGGCTGATGTGCCAGCGGCGCCAGAAATCCTGGAGGCTCTGTGCAAGATACGGCTGCCGGAAATTGACCATGAAATGGAACCCCATCAGCTGCGCGCTACCGCGCGCGATGGAACTGTAACCGCTGAAGTCTCCGTAGATCTGAAAGGCAAATGCGTACACGCCGATCATGGTGACCGCGAAACTTGGCGGGCCGAAGTTTCCGGCGAACGCAGCGTTTGCTATGAGCGCACAGTTGTCGGCGATCACGATCTTGCGGAACAGGCCTTCGGCGATCAGCAGAATTCCATCGAATACCGTGCTGGGGTTCCAGCGTCTCGGCTCCTGAACCTGTGGCAGCAGATGCGATGGCTGCTGTATCGGGCCCGCGATCAGGTGGGGAAACAGGCTGACGAACAGCGCATAGTCCGTGAGGCTCTTGCAGGGCGGCAACTTCCGCTTGTAGACGTCGCAGATGTATGCGACTTCCTGGAACGTGTAGAACGATATCGCCGGCGGCAGAACAATCGACCAGAACGTGTGGGGTACTCCCCCCAACCCAAAAAGCTCGGCAACCTTGCTGAAGGAGTCTGCGAAAAAATTGAAGTACTTGAAAAAACCGAGAATCGAAAAGTTGAAGATCAGCGAAGCCGTCAGCAACAACTTCCGATGTCGCGGGTTATCGGAGGCATCGATTTTATTGGCGACGATGTAATCAAGGACGGTGGATAGCGCCATGAGGCCGAGAAAGCGCCAATCCCACCAGCCATAGAAGAAGTAGCTTGCCGCGAGCAGGAAGAGGTTCTGGCGTCCGTGCCGCAAACGCCAATAGATGAGAACCGTGATCGCGAGAAACACGAGATAAGTCGACGAGTCGAAAAACATCAATACTCCCGCTAAAACCGGCGCTCAGAGGTGCGTTGGGAGGAAACCCCCTACGGTCGCCTTTTTTTACTTGATGACCAGCCGACTTGAGGCTGACAACCTGACTACGACTAACAAGACTCTCAACGCCACGAGACGGCGTCCCACAATCGAGTGACTCAAGTTACCTCCCCCGGACCTGAGCAATGGCCAATTGCTGCTCTTCAGGCAACAGCACGAAGTAAAAAGCCGCCGCGAGATAGGCCAGTGAACCGATGGCTGCATTCAATGCAAGAGTAACGTATGACATCGGTGGAACGGCTATTCGAATGAGATAGTACGCCACGCACCCGGCGGCAACAGCCGGGATGAGTCTCTTGAGTCCACTCAAAAACTCTTCGCCGACACTGACGTCGATTTGCTGACAGGCTTTGCGGTAGCTGACGGCCCCCAATACGGCATTGCAGGTTGCCAGGCACGCAGCTGGCCAAAGTATTCCCAATGACCCAGTGAACAAAGCCGCCACCACGATGGTTGCCGCCGAGACGATCGCCGATACGACCGCCATGTGCCCATGCTTGTTGAGACCGATCAGCAGCATCAGTCCGTTGGCCGTCAGAATCTGGCAGACCAGCCCACAACACAGCACAAAGAATGCGATCCGGGATCCTTCCGATATCGCCGCCCCCATCCATGTCCTGATGAAGTCGAGCCCAAGCCAGATGCAGCCCAACGCAATGCACAGGCCCACTGCTTGAAGTATGCGGGTGCTGACCTGCCAGGACTGGCGAAGCGATGTTGAAGAGCGGCCGGAGGCCGAGGCGAAATGCGCCTCGAGTGGCAGGCCCATCGCAGAGGTGATTGAAACCGCATACTCGGTCAGCTTCTGGGGAATTACGAAAAAGACGATCTTTTCGACGCTGATCGACTGGGCAATAACGAACAGCAATCCTCCCTTGACCAGGGAACTGCTGCCGATGAGGGCCGCGCTCTTGATGCCGAATGATGCCATCCGGCGCAACGTGCCTCTATCTGGCGGCCACGCAAAGTATGACGAGTCGATCTGCGTGCGTACGCTCGCGACATAGACCACAGCCTGGACCATCGTCGACACGAGCCCGACTGCGGCCATGATGGCCAAACCATAGGCAGGATAGCGCTGGAGCAGAGTCCAGATAGTTACGGCTTCGAGGACGCTGGTGACGACTCTGGTGAAATTGATGAGGTAGTGTCTCTGCTGCCCCATCAAAAAACACAACAGTGGAGTCTTGATCCAGCTGAGGGTGAAATTGGCGGCAAAGAAAAACAGCGCGTAGCTCGTGACCCGAGCGATCGAATCCGGCGCGCTGAAGATCCTCTCGGGAAACAGCGCTACCACGCACAGCGCTAAACCACCCGCGAGACCCACGAGCGACAACGTGTAGGCACCCGTGCGAAAGATACGGGCTTCCTCGACACGGCTATCGGTGCTCTTGGCGACGGCGAAGAACTGGACCAACGCCGGCGCAATGCCGAGATCGAGAATTCCGAGATAGCCGATGAGCGCAAGCATCAGCTCCCAGATGCCATATCCAGCAGCGCCGAGGAACTTCAGATAGACCGGCGTCATCAACAGGCTCAGCAATACGTTCGTCGCGTAAAGCAGAGTCTGAGAAGCCGAGTTCTTGATTACCTTCGCGTGGCTCATGAACGCTTGATTGACCGTTTGCCAAGAGCCTTACGAAAAGTCGGCCTCTCCATCAATCTGTCAAACCATGCGAGTGGATCGAATCGAACATTATATCCGTCCAGAATGGCGGTGGACCCGACGATATTGAAAGTGTGAATTCCGTGCTTCGGAAATCCAGATGAAGAGGGCGACAAGCGCATCAAGAGGCTTTCTTCGTAGCGTTCCGTGGAGAGCGCGGTAATTTCCATGAAGGAAATAGCGCTTCCGTATCTTCTCTCGCAATCCTGCGCCGGCCGAATGAGACGGCCATCTTTCACCAGAATCTTCCCGGCGGGCCTGGCACAGGCTGGATCGATGACCACGGGGTTGAGCCGATGAGGCGTCCAGGAATCAACGGAAAGGTCGACGCTATAGTAAAGATATAGATGAGACTCGCTCTGCGACGCGCCCGGCAACGTTCCGAATAGCCACCACAGGTTGTCGTGTCTCAGAAGGGTCGCGTCGATCAGCGGTTGGTCGAACAACAACCTTCCGGGCTGACGAGGCAGTCCGAGATCATCGAGGCGATACATCGTGAGACCGCCGCTCTGCGCACACTCTGGAAAAATAATCTTCGATTCTTCATCCTCGATGAAGTTTGGATAGCTTAGATGAGCGTAAACGCCATCGAGTATTTCCGCGATCTCAAGAGATCTCCGGTGTTCGTCGAATCGAACGCGCGCGATGACTCCACGCCCCTTCTCTGGCCTCTTCCATTCGCATAGCAGAACCGGCGGCTCTTCCGACTCGATGAATGGGTCGGCAAGGAACTCGCCTCGACCCAGCTCAGGCCACCAGGTGACTTCACCGAGCCGAGCAGGAACGTCTTCCAATGAGACGAACTTTAGATGCCCCACCCTCCATCGTTGTGCGAAAAAAGCACCGTAGCCCAGGTGTGTGACCAGAGCCCAAGCCGCCAATACGAATCTCAACGACAGATCCCAAAGGGTCTTGATGCGACCAGGATGAGTTGGCGTGACTGAGGGTGGACTGGGTTGGCGGTCAGAGTAGTTCGAAGTGCTCGCGAATCGGATCAACCACTGATGGACAACTACCGCGGCAGCTTCCGCAGCTTGGTGTGACTGGTTAGGGCCAGCGCGCCGCAAAATCTTCAGTCGCCGCTCCAGGCAGTCGCGCGGCGTCGCGATGTCGTGAAGCCGCCCAACCATGAGCGAACATGAATATCCCCGACCCATTTGCGCATAGGTTGCCAGCACAGAATCAAAGGCGGCGTACGTACCACCGAGGACGCAGACGAGAACAATGCGCGAGGAGTCTCCAACCACTTGCTGTGGTGGGCTACTTCTGGCGAGCCACACGATCACTGCATCGGCGGAAATAGCGCCCAGTTCGTCCGCTGTTAGAAAGCCAATTCGTCTCTGCGGATTCTGTGAACTGAGCTTTTTCTGGAAAACCGCATGGAGACTGCGGTGCACATTCTCAGTAACGACGACCACGTCACATTCTGGAAGTAGTAGGGGCATTGCCAGCCGATCTCGCTGCTATATGAAAAGCGATGGAGCAACACGCAAGACCGCATGCAGACTCAGAAAAATCCTTGGGATGTATGTCGCGCTATCCCGACAATCTGGTTAGCCGTCGGAAATTGATAACATTTCATACGGTAGCTGAGAAAGGGCTAACCTTGCTTCAAATAGCCGGAATATCACGGTCGTCAATTACGGAGAACGGTATGAGATTTGGACAGAGTGCGTACGGCTTGTTGATCGGGATGCTCTTGTTGGAGCCGGTGGTATCTCATGGAGCACCTGCCATTAACTCGACGACTGGCGCGGTAGCGGATGGTACCTCAATCGTGATCTCAGGCAGTGGCTTTGGCCAAAAGAGCCCCGCGAAACCTTACCTGTGGGCACCGATGGACGGATCGAGTTCACCATCGGCCCTCGGTGTCGTCAGCAGCTGGAACAGCACCGGGCAAATGAGCTACGCGTCCGGGTGTGGCGCAGGTGGCGGCGGTTGCATGGCAGGTGCGACATCGGATGGCAGAAGCACCAACGATTGGGCCGCGTCGATTGTGAGTCCGGCTTCAGCTGATTGGAACGCGTACGGACAAAGAACTTATGTCTATCGCAAGTCGAAGAAGACGTTCGATTACGACAACAGCAAGAATGTGAAATCGATTCGCTTCTGGGGCAGATCCTCTTCCGGTGGGATACAGGAGCCTAGCTTCTACTTTGGTATTTCCATGGGCCGTGTGGGCATTGAAGGCATTCCGGCCGTCTACGCCGACTATTCGATGGCAGCCAGCACACTCGTAACTGCCAAAGGCCCGGTTGGACAATGGTATTCGGAAGAAATGAGCATCAAATCGAACTCATCCTCGAGCGCCGCAGATGCCGACTATCGCCTGGCGGTTAATGGTGGTCCGTACCTGGTTCAATTTCCAAACACGACTTGGATGCTCAACCAGTTCAAGATAAAGACAGACAGTGGTTACGCAAATGACGGCAGGATGCAAATAGTTTTCCCCGTTCACATGCTCGTCGAGGGTAGCGATGGCTGGATTCCTTCACCTGCCGGATCCCAGTTCTGGGCGGATGATGTCTACGTCGACACAACGTGGGCTCGAGTAATGATCGGCGACAATGCCGTGTTTACATCCTGCACGGCCAGGGAAATCCAGATTCCGACGGCGTGGACTGATCAGTCCATCTCGATCAACCTCAACCTCAAGGCCTTTCCAGCCGGCAAACCGAAATATCTCTTCGTCGTAGACCAGAACGGGGATGCCTCTCCTGGCCGGTTGTTGGATGCCAACGCGATCCGTCCGAAAGCTCCGGCCATAGCGGTGCAATAGCAACGCCGAGAATCTGATCTTGTAGCCGCAGCTGTGCCGCATTCGGCACATCGTGATCAGGCACGCGCAGTCGAGGAATTGGACACAGGGAAATGCTGGAGCAGCCAGCTGGAGAGTCGACGCTCCAGCTCTCTCTGGCTGTCGGTACTCGAGAAGATGTGATTGGCGGCTTCCATCACCTCGATCGTGTAATTCGCTTCGTAAGGATTGCCGGGCCCGAGCACTCGATCGCGAAACTCGTTGTTGAAAATGGCGGTCCACGGATCCAGTTCGGCAAACATGAACAGCGTCCTCTGTCGCAGTTCCATCGAGCGAAGAAACGCGCGCTCGAAATGCATGTTGAAAAGGCGGTGCGAAGATGCGGTTTCCCTCAGGTTATTCTGTGCTTTCGTTCCGTGTGAAGTGACCGAACGGACCTTCAGACCGACACGCCTCACCAGCACCAGAAGCGAACGGCGCACGAGTCGCCCCTCTTCGCGCAAATCAACCTCGAAGCGCAACAGGCGACGCCAGAAATTCATCTCGATCAGCCGCTGCACCTTGTGCTTGAGCAGTGTTTTGGCCGATGCCGAGGATACGATTTTGGCCGCGTTGTCCGGCCGCCCCTGGCGCTTCAGATCTTCGACGAGCACCGGAAGATTGAGCAGGATGAGTCCCTGAACACGCGAGTCGTTGGCGCCAGACATCTGCACGGAAATAGCGCCACCACACAAACCGAACAGCACCAAACGATCGATCTGCGCTTCGGCGACGAAATAGTTCATCGCATCAGTGAGATCGTCGCTGTATTTGCCGGTTTGAATGTCGTAGTAGTGCTCGCTCAACAGCTTGTTGTCGAACGGACCTTCGCTGTCGCCGATGCCTTCGGGATCGAACGTGAACACGTAGTAGCCGAGCTCGCAGACCTTTCGTGCCAGCAGTACGTGCAAGCGGAATGTGCCAACTCGGTATTTGATGGCGTTGACTGAAACGAGCACGCCGACACGCTGCGTTACGGGCCGGTCGGGCGAGTACAGCATGCCGACCAAACGGCTGCCGTTTCTGTTCTTGAAGGTGACTGGCTGTTCCATGGCGCGCGCTCAGACTGCCCTGCTCTCGATCAGCCATTGCGTCGTGCGCTGGAACAGCAGTTCGCACGGCGAATAGATGCTCTTCTGTTGCATCCAGAACTTGAGTTCGCGAACCGAGAAGAACTGCACACGCGAATCGGTCGCTTGCGCAAACGTGGCGTACTGCGAGTCGATGCGTTCGGCCGGCGCGATCTGCACGAGCGCAACCGGCTTTGTTTGTTCTTCGATCAGCTTGCGCGTGTCGGTCGATAACAACTCACTGAAGAACGGATTGACTATCTCGTAGCCTTCGATGTTCACGGACTCGCCGCTTATGATCTGCTGCGCAAGCGCTTCGCGATCGTGAATGACTTTCCGGTGCAGCACCATCTGTGCACCGAGATGCGCACGCAGTAGATCGCTCGTATATTGCTCACCGCTCATGATCGGTGCCCACGCGACGATGCCATCGACAGCACCCGACCTGGCCGCCGACAATGCGAGCACCGCGCCATAGCAAAGGCCGAGTAAGAAAACGCGTTGCACCCCGGCACGAGCACGACAGAATTCCACGGCGTCCAGGACATCCGCGACGCGCGAGCTCACCGTAGCTTCCTCGAAGCGTCCTTCGCTCTCGCCATCGCCAAAGTAATCGAAGCGCAGCACCGATATGCCTTGTGCCGCGAGCGACCGCGCGTAGTTCACCAACACGCGATGGCTCCACAGTTTCTCCTCGAACAGGGGCGCACAGAACACGACTCCGAAGTCGTGCTGCTGCTGCGCCTCATCCGCCAAATGCAGAACGCTGTACAAGCGCTGCCTTCTGGCGTTGGAGAAGAACTGGGGAATTTCGTTCGGCATGCGTAACGGTGAATGAGACGGGCCGCCGATCGTTCAGAGAGAGTCCCGCTGTCCGACGATCTGTTCGTCCGAGTAACCGGTCTTGCTCACTTGGAAAACCCGCGTGCGTTTACTCCCGACGAATCTGTTTTCGGTGCTCGCGCGACCTGCTCACCAAAGGCTCAAACCCCGGCCTGCCGCACCTATCGAGGTGCTTTCACGAGTGCGATGTCATAGTCTGAATACTAGCAGAGCGCCCAAACCAGCCGCGCGGGTTTGATCACGCTGCGTCGGGAATTTGTCGGCGTAAATAGGGTAAGTCGGAACCTTTGACCGAGCTGTGAAATTGGGCATGATTTTTTGGATTCTTACGAGTGTGATCGCCGTCGTGGTCTGCATCGGTCTCGCCTTGGTGCCGATTCGGCAATCTGCTCCCGCAATTCCGCCAAACACACCAGAACACACGCCGGAGCTGGATTTGGCAGGCTATTCCGATGCGGCGCCGGCACGGCCCATCGAACTGCTGTTCATCCACCACTCGGTGGGCGGCCAGCTTCTCGCCGATGCTGGGGAGGAGTCCGGAACGGACGCCCGGCGCTGCATCTATGACGCTCATCCCAATGGCGGCGGTCTACGTCGGAAATTGCAACAAAATGGATTCCGCGTACACGAAGCCTCGTATTCGAGCGCGATCGGCCAACACACAGATTTGCTCGACTGGTTGCCAAAATTCCGCGAGCAGCTCGATCGCATTCAGCGAACCGAGCATCAGGATCAGCTGCTCGGCGGCGCGGTCAACCGGGTCGTGATGTTCAAGTCCTGCTATCCAAACAGTGCATTCAAATTGGATAACCCACGGGCGCCGAAAATCCTGACTCTGGTCAACGCTCGAGCGGCGATGCGTGCCCTGCGCGACGTGCTCGCGCGGCATCCGACTACACTGTTCGTGTACGTCACTGCGCCGCCATTGCGGGCACGCGCCTCATCCGAACGCTTATGGAAGATCGTCACGAAACGCTTGCTCAACAAGCCCGACAGCGCCACCGAGCAAACTCACGCAGCGAACACGGCACGCGTGTTCAACAACTGGATGAGGTCACCCAGCGGCTGGCTTGAGGGCTATGCGGCCCGCAACATCGTCGTATTCGACTACTTCAATATCCTGACCGGCGACGGCCGCTCCAACTTTCTCCAATTTGCGAGCCGCGACGGGACGGACGACCACCCCTCCTCTACCGGCCAGCAAATTGCGGCTGAACGCTACGTACCCTTCCTGAACCGCGCCGTTCGTTACGCAGGACTCGAAACGTCCAGCCTGTCAACGCCGTTCGCCTCGCACGAATGAGAATCCTGCACACGATCGACAGCCTCGGCATCTACGGCGCCGAGACCGTTATGCTCAACCTCGCCGAAGTCCAGCGCCAGCAGGGCCACACGCCGGTGGTATTGAGCATCGGCAATCCGAATTGCGCGCCGAAGGCCATCGAACAGGCGGCCGCCGCCCGCAACATCGAGTGCATTCCGTTTCGAATGCGCGACGGATTGAACCTCAAAGGCGCCGCGGCGCTGTTGCAGACAGCGGGTGAACAGCGCAGTGATGTCATTCACTCGCACGGTTACAAAACCAACATTCTGCTTGGGCTCGCGAGCAAGCCGCACAACGCACCACCTGTCGTCACTACGTTGCACGGGTGGACCGCAAAGAAAGCCTTCTCGAAGCTCGGATTGTATCGATTGCTCGATCAACGCCTGCTGCGCCGACAGGACGCCGTCGTGCTGGTCAACGAGGAGATGGCGACGCTATCGGCGATTCGGTCCTTGCCGCCGCACAAAGTGTTTTTCATTCCGAATGGCATTGCGTTGGACTCGTTGCAGGCGAACGCTGAAGATCCGATCGTCAGACAGCTGCGCGATTTTCGCGGCGCGGAAAGCGTGCTGATTGGCGGTGCAGGACGTTTGTCACCTGAAAAGAACTTCGGCGCGCTGATCGAGGCGCTTGCCCAGCTGCCGCCTGAACTGCGCCATGTGAAGTTGGCCCTGCTCGGAACCGGCGCAGAAGAAGCGCAACTGCGATCGTTGATCACATCTCGCGGCTTGGCCGATCGCGTCTGGCTGGCGGGCTACGTTGCCAACGCACGCACCTATCTCAAGGAATTGGACATTCTCGCCATCCCATCACTGACTGAAGGTCTGCCGATGATTTTGCTGGAGGCGATGGCTGCCGAAGTGCCGATTGTCTCCACGGCCGTGGGCGCCATACCGAATACACTGGCTGGATGCGGAGCGCTGGTGCCCGCAGGCGATATCGGTGCATTGGCAGTGGCGATCGGGACAGTCGCCGGCAATCTGCCCGCGGCCCAAGAGCAGGCCACAGCGGCCCGACAGCGCGTTCGAGAGCACTACAGCGCTACTACGATGGCAACGCGGTACCTGGACGTCTACAAGGCTGCACAACAACGATGAGCACCGCGCCGGGCACGAACGCCATCTGGTTCACGTGGGAGAAACAGCGGCGCAATCGCAGCATGGCGACCGCGGTCGGCGCGCGTCTGGAAGAACTGGATTTCAAGGGCGGCACGCTGGCGCGCTATTGGGCACTGGGCCGCAAGACGTTCGGAATGGTGCGCCGCGAGAAGCCGGCCATCGTCTATTTTCAAAATCCATCCATCGTGCTCGCGACCTTGATCGTCGCGATGAAAGTGTTGCGGCTCACTCGTGCCACTATCGTGGGCGACTATCACAATGCCGGCGTATATCCGCCGGTCGCTCGCTTCCTCGTTCCGTGGCTTGTCCGACACGCGGATCTCACGATCGTCTCGAACCAGAATCTCGCCTCCGTCGTGGAGTCGATGGGCGGTCGCGCACTGCCGATGCCGGATCCCATCCCGGTGCTCGCGCCCGCCAGCCATCGCCCGGCGACCGGTTCGTTCGAAGTGCTGTTCGTGTGCAGCTGGGCTGACGACGAACCGATCGCAGACGTCATGCGCGCCGCGCAGTCACTGCTCGACACCGAACCGAATCTCACCGTCTCGATCACCGGCCGACCGAAGCTCGAGAAGATTGGTTGGCGCGATCCAGTACCCGCGAACGTGAAGCTGACGGGCTTCCTTTCCGAACATGATTTCGATCGTCAGCTGACACATGCCGACCTGATTCTCGATCTCACGACGCGCGCGGATTGCATGGTATGCGGCGCATACGAGGCGACGGCGGCCCAGGTGCCGATGATCCTTTCCGACAACCCGCCCACGCGCGAATACTTCAACAAGGGCGCGCTGTTCACCGACAATTCGGCGAACAGCATTGCGGCTTTGATTCGCGACGCGCGCGCTCAGCACGCCCGTCTGCAGCGCGAAGTCGTCGAGATCAAGCAAGACATCCTGCAACGCGAGCGGGATGCGTTCGTCCGATTGGCGACACTGGTCAAGAGCGCTTAAGCCCCGAGGATTACGCGCGTTCGAAACGCGCGGCCAGCGCACGGATTGCGCCCTTCTCGTCCAGCACCGGCCGCACTTCCTTGCAGCCTTCTGTCTTCGCCAGGCGCGTAGCCATCGCCTTGCCCTGACCTAACCCGACTTCGAACGCCAACCAGCCGTTGTGGCTCAGGAAGCGCGGTGCATCCTGAAGCAGTCGCATCAGGATGTTCACGCCGAACGGGCCCCCATCGAAGGCCAGGTGCGGTTCATGCGCGGCGATCTCCTGGTGCATCTTGTCGACCTTGGCGCTGCTGATGTACGGCGGATTGCAAGTCAGCAGATCGATCGTGCCGTGCAGCTCCGGCTTGTCGAACGGCGCGAGCAGATCGCCAGCGCCGAATTCCGTGCGCGATTGCAGCTGCAGGTGTTTGGCGTTCTCGCGAGCCAACGCCACCGCATCTTCACTCAGGTCCGCGGCGTAGACGTGCGATTGCGGTACGTGATGGGCGATGGCCAGGGCGACATTACCCGAGCCGGTGCACACGTCGATGACACGAATTTTGCCGCGTTGAGCAGCAAGGTCGCTCGCAAGCTCGATGGCAACGCGCGCCAGGACCTCGGTCTCCTTGCGTGGCACGAGCGCACCAGGGCCGGCGAGCATTTCCATGCCGACAAACTGCTGGCGACCGGTGATGTGAGCGAGGGGAATTCCCGCCACTCGTCGATCGACGAAGGATCGCAACATCGCTTCGCGAGCCGCGTCGAGATTCGGCAGGTCCTCCTGCAATGCCCGCTCGGCAGATACGGGCCTACCCACTGCCGTGAGCCACAACGCCTTCAGCGTGCTCTCCGGCGTTTCCTCCGGCTTGTCCGGCAGGAACTGCACTTCTTTGGCGATGCGGTCCTGCAGTTCCTGATACAGCGGATTCATCGGCGACTCCCAGCCAGGTGAATTATTGTTATTTCGCGTTCGAGTTTTCGATCAGCAGCTTTTTGCTGACCTTGCCGGTAGCGGTCTTCGGCAGTTCCGCGCAGAACACGAATTCCTTCGGCACCATGAAATTTTCGAGGCGCGAGGCGCAGGCAACCCGCAGCTGCTTATCATTGAGATTTGATTCGGGCTCAACCACCACGTAAGCGCGAATGGCCTCGCCCAGCAACGGGTCCGGAATGCCGACCACCGCCGCTTCACGCACGCCCGAAATGCTGTGCAGCGCGTTCTCGACTTCGACCGGCGCAACCTTCTCGCCGCGCGTCTTGATGATGTCGTCGCTGCGCCCCTGGAAATACAGAAAGCCGTCGGCGTCCATGCGGAAGAAGTCCTGCGTGCACAGCACGCGCTCACCGGGAAGCTTGCCTGCCTTCAACATGTGCTCGCTGAGATCCGGTCGGTTCCAGTAACCCACCATCACGTGTGGACCGCGCACGTAGAGAATTCCGGTCTCGCCCGGCGGTACCGGCTTGCCATCCGGCGACAGCAGATAGATCTCGGTGCCCGGAATGGCGCGGCCCACGGATGCCGGCTTCGTCTCGGCGAGTTCCGGTTCGAGATAGCTCACGCGCTTGCATTCGGTGAGGCCGTACATCTTGAAGATGAGCGTGTTGGGAAAAATTTCGCGCAGCTTGACCACGAATTCATCGGGCAGCGCGGCCGCGGTGTTGGTCACACGTGTCACGTGTGGAAAACTGAGCGGGGTGCGACCGTGACTCGAGATGAGCATGGCGTAGATGGTGGGCACGCCGGGAAACACCGTGACCTTCTGTTCCTGCATGCGCGCAAAGATCTGCGCGGGATACGTGAAGGAACGCTCGAGCACGAGGGTCGCGCCGAGCTGAATGGTCATGAGGAGCTGGTACAGGCCGTAGTCGAAAGCCAGAGGCAACACGCAGAGAATCCTGTCCTCGTCGGACAGGCGCAGATATTCGATGAGGCTGCCGGCCGCAAACACCATGGACTGATGCGTCTGCATCACACCTTTGGGGTTGCCTGTGGAACCCGAGGTGTAGATGAGCGCCGCGAGATCGAGCGGAATGATCTCGCGCGTGGGCAGCCCCGGCGGCGTGGCGTCAACGACTTCGTCGAACGCTTCGATGGAGGCGCCCGCGGGCAGTTGGCCCGAAGCGATCACCTTGAGCGGCTGGCGCACCAGCGGCAGCGCCGGCAGGAATTCCTTCGACAGGTGCCCGTCGGTCAGCAGGATGCGTGCCCCGCTGTCATTGAGGATGAACTCGAGCTTGTCCGCTTTCGTCTGCGGATTGACGATGCTGAACACGCCACCCGCCAGCAGCGTCGCGTACAGCGACACGATGCAGGGCCAGGTGTTGTCCATGTAGATGGCGACACGATCGCCGCGCACGAGGCCGCGCGCGCGCAGTGCCGCCGACAGACGCAGCGACTGGTCGAGCAGCTCACCGTAGGTATGTGGCTTGCCCTCGACCAAGACGGCAACCTTGTGCGAAAACCCCGGGCGCGCCGCACGCAGCTCCAGCGCTTCGTGCAACAGCCGCTGCGGTTTCACTGGGCTCCGCCCTTCCTGGTGATGAAGCGCACGATGTTGCCGATGGAGTCCAGATTTTCCGGCAGCATCTCGTTGTCGGCGACCTTTATCGAAAACTGCTCCTCGATAAACATGATGATCTCGAGGATACCGGTCGAATCGATGATGCCCTTGTCGAGAAATGAATCGTCCACGCCGAGCTGATCGGCCTCGCCAAACAGAAAGTTCTCGGCGATGTATGCGCGGATCTTGGCTTCAATCGACATCTTGCCTCCCCAATTAACGAATTCAACCGACTCGCGGTTGCCAGAGCACCTGCTTCTGGCCGCGGACGAATCGCGTGAACGCGACCGCCGATGCCCAGTTGAGCAGAAAGAAGTAAAAGCAGTAACGCGTGACGGACAATCGACCGACGTTGCCGGCGCCGGCAATGGCGGCGAAGCACAGAAGTCCAAACAACGCCTGTGCGATGACACCGAGCGTGTAAATACCGCCTGCCGGCAGCAGCACCCAATTGAGCGCCATGGCGGCTGCCAGCGGCACGAAGCTCAGATAACGCAGGAGCTTGTGCGACCAGAGTTGCCACGCAAACACGCCGAAACGAAACGGATTGAGCAGCGCGCGCTTGTCCCACAACGCCCAGAAAGCGCGCAGCGCGACGCGCACGCGCATGCGGTATTCCTGACCTTGCGCACTCAGCGTGTCCTCGGTGAGCACGGCGTC
>JBDTSV010000086.1:0-5239 GCA_039930985.1 Pseudomonadota bacterium | reverse complement strand
GACCCGCCGCCCGGCGGCTGCGGTGCGTTCACGGGCGACGTCGCCCACGAGCTCGTGGTGATGCGCTCGCTCGCGGTGTCGGTCAACGCGGTGGCGGGTGCCGCCAGCGCGCTGCCGACGCTTTCGCTGGACAAGCACTACGCCATCAACCTGGTTGCGCAGAGCCAGTTGCGCTTGCACGCCAAGGCCGCGCGCTATTCACGGGCCACTGCGCCGCGCGGCGGCGCATTCAGATTCGAAGTTCCGCGGCCGGGTCGCTACCGGGTGTCCATCACCTCGAGGCACTGGATAGACGTGCTCGATGGCGAGACTGCGGTCGCTTCGGTGGACCATCACGGCCCCGGTTGCGATCTGGTGCACAAGATCGTCGAGTTCGACCTGTCGCCGGGGCGGCCACTGACCTTGCAGCTGAGCGGGCAGGATGACGCGATCATCGGACTCGCGATCACCGCCTCGCCATCTGCGGCAGCACCTGGCAAAACGTGAATCTCGAAGGAAACTCGCAGGCCGTTCGCCGGATGTGACCAGACGATGACCGGAAAAGCAGCACGCGTCTGCGCTCGGTCAGAAGGTCCCGTTAAGCGAATACCGCGCTGAGAATTCCAGCTTCGATTCGACGGCGAGCGCGGATTCGCCCAATACATTGACGCGCGCCGGCACGTTGCTCGCGACGCGCAGCCACTCGAGCGCCAGACGCCAGTGTTCGCCGCGGTCGTACGAGTACGCCCAGGCCCACGCGTGACCCTGTTCGCTGCCAGGCGCGGCGGAGGACCCATGAAACTTCACGGCAAACTCGTCATAGCGCGCCGCCAGCATGTGCGCGCCGACGCGCTTCGCCACCAGGGCGGACTGCGAATTGAATTTCCAATCGAGCCAGAAACCGCCGGGCGCGATGTAAGTCGCGCCATCGAGCGCCTGAAGGAGAGCAGTCCAGCCATTGCCGGTCTCGATTCGCAACGCAGCGGCATCGAATCTGGTGAGCCAGGCGAAGTCGCGAATGGCCGGATCCTGCGCGGTCGGATCGGCGCGATTGTCGTAGTGAAGGACGTTGAGCACTGCGCGGTCGAGATACCGCGCCTGTACGCCGAGGTAATAGCCGGGGCGTCCGTCGATCTCGTGGAACAGTTCTTTCTTCGCCAACGCGGGGTCCGGCTGCGGCGCACCGACGCGGCCAAACAACGTGGTTTGCCGGTCGCTGAACGCAAAGCCGTGCGCCGCCAACATGGTGCCCGCCGGATCGTTCCAGCCGGATACCGCGGCGGTGAGTTCGAGATCGAAGCGGTGTCCGGCGCGCGTGCCTAACCAGTCGATCTGCCCCTCGAGTCCGACGGTACGGATCTCCTCGCCGATCCACGAGCTGATCGCCGACGGAGTGACGGTGTAGGGGGTTGCCCATCCACGCGCGCGACTTTCCTGTGACATCGGTGGATAGAACGCGCCGAGTCGCAGGCGCGTGCGCAGTCCAGCGCGCGGGTATGGTCGGTACTCGACGTATGCTTCCGTGAGGTCGATGGGATTCTTGTCGTTCGCGTCCCAGCGTGACGCCTCGACGTGCGCCGAGAACACTTCGCCGAGAGGTTGGTTCAGTGCCGCGCGTAGCCGACCGAGTTGAATTCCCTGATGGTCTTCGTCGAAACGCAGTTTGCCGTGGCCGTTGTCGAGGAAAGACTCACGGCCATCCGAGCTCAGCGCTCGCAAGTCGAGTTCGATTTCCCAGTCCGCGGCCGGTGCGACCGCCGGCGCGCAAGCGACCAGCGCGCACAGCATGAAGGTGCATTTGCCGGTCAGTATTCCCATGAGTGCGGGCGTCCGGTGAGTGGCGCGGGGCGGAGGGGGCGCGTGAGCCGCAAATCGACGGACTCCCGTTCCGTGCCCGCCTGGATGTCGCGCTCGACCTCCTGGGGTTCGTTGATCAACGGATGCCAGACCCGCAGTCGGTATTTGCCACTAGGCAGGCTGGTCACAACCCATTCTCCCGCGGCATCCGTGCGTCCGAAGTAAGGCGCGGCGGTGACCAGGATGTACGCCAGCATGTTGTCGTGAATGTTGCAGCCCAGCGTGATCACCCCGGGCTGATCGAACATCACGGGTGGATAGGCCCTGCCGCGGTACAGCGGAAGCTGGAATTTGCGCGCCGTCGAAAAGGAGTACACCTGGTGACTGATCGGATCGCTGTTGGGGAACTGCACGGTGGAATGCACCGGGATCACCAGCACATCCGGAACGAAGGCGAGATTCATCTGGTCCATGATGGCGGCCACGGGAGTGGCGGCAGGTAGTGTCTGCGTCTGCGCTTCGAGCGTGATCACGGCGCCTACGAGCGGCTTGCCATCGCGCTGCCTGACGGACGCGGACAGCGATCCTGCCTGCGCGGCACAGCACAAGGCCAGCGACGCAAATCCGGCCGCGCTCGCCCTGCGGATCCAGACTGATTTCGCGAGCCGCGACATCTCACTCCATGAACCGGTCAGACCCGGCTGTGCATTCGACCCGACGGGCCGCGCATTTGCCTTAACCAACTTCTCGGGCTGATTCGTCCGCGCCAGTCTGGCTCACGAAATGTGACGCCGGTCGCACCGCGCCTCCTCGTGGCTAGGCGCCTGGGAGCTCCACGTCCTTGTCGCGCGCGATCTGCGCGTACGCGGAGTGATTGTGGATCGACTCGAAGTTTTCCGACTCCACCACATACGCGGCGACGCGTGGTTCTTCGTTCAGGCGAACGGCGACGTCGCGCACCATGTCTTCGACGAACTTGGGGTTGTCGTAAGCGCGCTCGGTCACGTACTTTTCGTCGGGCCGCTTGAGGATGCCGTAGAGCTCACACGAAGCCTCGCTTTCCGCGATCTCGATGATCTCTTCTATCCACATGTGCTCGCGAAGCTTGGCGGCGATGGTGACGTGCGAGCGCTGGTTGTGAGCGCCGCGCTCGGAAATTTTCTTCGAGCACGGACAGAGGCTCGTGACCGGCACGATCACCTTCACCCACATCTGCGTATCGCCCCTGACGCGCTTGCCAATGAGACTGGCGCGGTAATCCATGTAGCTCTCGACGCCCGAAACCGGCGCCTTCTTCATGACGAAATAGGGAAACGACATATCGATGTGGCCCGAGTCCGCTTCGAGGCGCTCGGTCATCTCGGCGAGCAGACTGCCGAAGGACTCGACGGAGATTTCGCGCTCGCGATGCAGGATCTCCACGAAGCGCGACATGTGCGTGCCCTTGAAGTTGTGCGGCAGGTTCACGTACATGTTGAAGTTGGCGACTGTGTGCTGTTCGCCAGCCGAACGATCCTTCACCTTCACCGGGTGGTTGATGTCCTTGATGCCGACCTGGTTGATCGGAATCTGGCGGGTGTCAGCGCGGCTCTGCACATCTTCGACGGAGACGACGCGAGCCTGCGGGGCAGCGGTGTTCATGGGGAAACCTGAAAGCCTTGTGATCGGGAGCGCGCACAGTTTGCGGGCTTTCACGGCCGGATCAACCCCTCGAAGGGGTGATCCGCGGGAAATCAGGTAAACAGCGCGCCGTTTGCAGGGTTATGCCCGTGATGCCGTGATCTTCGATACCGACAGATGTTCCCACCAGCGCCGGACCGCGGCCTCGAGGCCCGGCGCGTCGAGTTCGGCCTGAGCCAGGCAGTCCTCGCGGGATCCATGTTCGATGAAGCGATCGGGGATGCCGAGCACGAGAGTGGGCATCACGTTTGCGCAGGCCGCGAGCAGTTCGATGACGGCCGAGCCCGCGCCGCCGGCGACCGCGTTTTCCTCGATGGTCGTGAGCGCGCTGTGCCGCGCGGCAAGCCTGAGCACCAGTTCTTCGTCGAGCGGTTTGACGAAGCGCATGTTGACGACGGTGGCGTCGAGACGCTCACCGATGATTTCCGCCGAGCGCACCATGGAGCCAAAGGCGAGGATGAGCAGGCCGCTATGGCCCTCGCGTCGAACTTCCGCGCGTCCCACGGGCAGCGCCGTCATTTCGCCGACAGGTGCCACCCCCGGACCTTGACCGCGCGGATAGCGCACGGCCACCGGCCCCTCGATCGTGGTCGCGGTGAACAGCATCTGCCGGCATTCGTTCTCATCGGCGGGCGCCATGACGGTCAGATTCGGAATGCAGCGCAGGAATGAATAATCGTAGCTGCCCTGGTGCGTGGCGCCGTCCCCACCCACCAGGCCGGCGCGGTCGAGCGCGAACACGACCGGCAGGTTCTGCAGCGCCACGTCGTGGATCAGCTGGTCGTAGGCGCGCTGCAGGAAGGTCGAGTAGATAGCGACCACGGGGCGCAGTCCTTCGCAGGCAAGGCCGGCCGCAAACGTCACGGCATGTTGCTCGGCGATCGCGACATCGAAATAGCGCTGCGGAAACTTCTTGGAATATTCGACCATCCCCGAGCCTTCGCGCATGGCGGGCGTGATGCCGACGACGCGTTCGTCGCGCGCCGCCATGTCGCACAGCCACTGTCCGAAGACCTGCGAGTAGGTAGGCCCGGTGGCCTTTTCCTTGAAGATGGTGCCGCTGACCGGATCGAAGGGGCCCGGACCATGCCACTTGATCGGGTCTTTCTCGGCGGGGTCGTAGCCTTTGCCCTTCGTGGTGACCACGTGCAGCAGTTGGGGCCCCTTGAGATTGCGCATGTTGCGCAGCGTCTTCACCAGCTCCTTGATGTCGTGGCCGCTGATCGGCCCGATGTAGTTGAAGCCGAATTCCTCGAAGATCGTGCCGGGCAGGACCATGCCCTTCATCATTTCCTCGGAGCGGCGGGCCAGTTCCCACATGGTGGGCATCTGCTTGAGGATTTTTTTGCCGCCGGCGCGCAGCGAGGCGTACATGCGGCTCGACAGCACATTGGTGAAGTAGTTGGACAGCGCGCCGACGTTCTCGGAAATCGACATGGCGTTGTCGTTGAGGACCACCAGCAGGTTGGTGTTCTTGCGGACACCCGCATTGAGCAGCGCTTCCCAGGCCATGCCGGCGGTGAGCGCGCCGTCGCCGATGATCGCGGCAACCCGGCGTTCGTCCCTGGCGAGTTCGGCGGCAACCGCCATACCGAGCGCGGCACTGATCGAGGTGCTCGAGTGGCCGACGCCAAAGGTGTCGTATTCGCTTTCGGTGCGCGTCGGAAAGGGCGCCAGGCCGCCGTTTTGCTTGATGGTGTCGAGCTGGTCGCGACGCCCGGTGAGCACCTTGTGGGGGTAGGCCTGGTGGCCGACGTCCCAGACCAGGCGGTCGCGCGGCGTG
>JBDTSV010000085.1:0-6419 GCA_039930985.1 Pseudomonadota bacterium | reverse complement strand
GGCGACCAAGGTCATATCGGAGTCGCAGTTCAATCAGTACGTCACCAACTACGATCTGCAGAAGCAGGCGGTGGCCTCGGCCGAGGACACGGTGCTGCTGCTCAAGACCGGCGTGGCCAAGGACTCGACCAACATCTCCAACCTGATCCCCGCCACCATGGATGGCACGGTACTCGACGTACCTAACAAAGAAGGCGCGTTCATCCTGGAATCCAGCACCTTTCAGTCGGGCACTTCGGTCGCAACGCTCGCCGACATGAACGACATGATTTTCGAAGGGCTGGTCGACGAATCGGAAGTGGGCAAACTGCGTCAGGGCATGGAGCTGATACTGAATGTGGGCGCGCTCGAAGGAAAGCCGTTCAAGGCAACACTGGAATACATCGCACCGAAGGGCGTGACCGATCAGGGCACGATCAAATTCACGATTCGTGCCGCGGTGACGCTCGACAAGGAACTGTTCCTGCGCTCCAACTACAGCGCCAATGCGGACATCGTGCTCGACAAAAGGGACGACGCGCTGGCGATCAATGAGGGCGACCTGATCATCGAAGGCAAGGCGACATTCGTGGAAGTCCAAACAGCACCGCAGAAGTTCGACAAGCGCCAGATCAAGACCGGCTTGTCCGATGGCATCAACATCGAAGTGGTCTCGGGTCTCAAGCCCGAAGACAAGGTCAAGCATCGTTAGCCGATGACGTTTGCAGGCGGGACGGTCGCGGACCGCGGCCTCTCGTCTCCTACATCCCGCGAAAGCGGTGCTGAAACGCGCTGCTGACCGGCAGGGTCTCCGCGCGACCGCGGACAAACAATTGCAGCTTGCCATCGCCGTCTTTCTCCACGGCGCGAATCGCCCCAACGCGCACGACCACGCTTCGATGAACCTGCCAGAAAGTTTCCGAATCGAGCGCGGCAAGCAGCTCTTTGAGCGGCGTACGGATGTGGCCTTCGCTGTCGACGGTTACCACGCGTGTGTATTTGTCCTGCGCCTGGAAAAACAGAATTTCGTCGATCGAAAACAGCCTGGTCGAATTCCCCACGCTCGCCGTGATCCATTTGATGCCCGGCTTGCTTGGCGAAGCGAGCCTGCTTTGCAGCAAATCGATGACCGACGCGAGATCGATGTTGCTGCCCCCGACGAGGCGGCTGCGGGCGCGCTCGATCGCGCGGCCCAGGCGCTCGCGTGTGATGGGCTTCAGCAGGTAGTCCACCGCGCCTTCGTCGAAAGCGCGGAGCGCGTACTCTTCGTATGCTGTCGTGAAAATGACCTGGCACGGCGCGCGCACCGCCCGCGCCACTTCCAGTCCGCTCACGCCTGGCATGCGGATGTCGAGAAACGCGACGTCCGGTCGGTGCTCGTCGAGCAACTCGAGCGCGGTGAGTCCATCGGCACATTCGGCCACGATTTGCAGATCCGGCCAGAGCGTGGCCAGCATCGCCCGCAGCTCCTGGCGTTGCGGTAGTTCGTCTTCGGCGATGAGGGCAGTGGGTTTCATCAGGATCGGAACGGCAGGACCATGCGTGCGACCACCCCGCCGCCGCTGCGTTCGGACAGCTCGAATACAGCCGCGTCCGCAAACAGCGTGCGAAGCTGGGCGCGGACGTTGGCGAGTCCGGTGCCTTCACCCATGCCGAGCTCGAGCCCAGCGCCATCGTCTTCGACGCGGACCTCGAGTTGCCTCGCGTCGTTGGCCGCGACGATGCGCGCCACCAGGGTCACCTGGGTCACGCCGGGCTTGAGTTCGACGCCGTGCGTGATGGCGTTCTCGACCAGTGAGATCAGCAATAGCGGCGGAAATGGCGCGTTGTGCAGGTCGGGCGGGAGCTGGATGTTCACGCGCAGCCGTTCACCGAGGCGAACTTTCATGAGCTCGAGATAGCTGACGCAGATGTCGAACTGTTCGCCGAGCGTCGATGAGGCGAGCCCTGCCTCGGCGCGAAACTTTGGCAGTGTCGCGCGCAAGTATTGGGCGAGTGCGTCGATGGTCTGGGTGGCGCGCCCGGGGTCCGTGCTGACGAGCGATCTCACGGAAGCCAGCGTGTTGAACAGGAAGTGGGGCTCCACCTGCGCTTGCAGGATGGTGAGGCGCAAATCCGACGCGCTCTTCTGCGCGCTCGCCTTCTCCAGCTCCGCTCGTCGCCGATGTTCCGCCCAGCGTTTCGGTTCGGCGAAGTAGGTAGCCAGCGCCAGGCCGCCGTTGGCGATGAACAGGATGAAAAGATCGATGCTGGAGTCGATCACCCGGTTCATCAGGCTGTGAAAATCCGGCGCGGGGGCGGTCACCGCGGCCTTCATATTGTGTTTGCCGTGCGTGGCCATGAGCTGGTCGTGGAATCTCGACGCCAGGTTGGCCGCGAGCGTCGCGAGAATCATGCCGACGAGAATCGCCGTCACGATGAGCACGCGCTCCGCGCCGCGCGGCCAGCGCGCTTGCCGAACGGCGGCAGCGAGCGCCGGGCCTGCGCCGACGAGGATCACATTCGCCATGCCGCAGGTGAAGCCAACGGCCAGCGCTTCCCAGGCGACTTTCACGCTGAGACCGTGTGACGCGCCAAACAACAATCCCGCCAGCATTCCCACCGAGCCGAACACCACGGTTCGCCGCCATGCCCAGGGCCAGCTGAACACCTGGTATTTCTGATAGAACCTGATGAGCGCGGCATCCCCCGCCGCGACGTCGGGCGGCAGCGGGCGATTCAGCGGGTAGAAGGGCTCGGTCATGAGAACGGCGGATCGTAACCGAAATCGGGCAGCCTGCCGCTCATCGGTGTTCAGCGAATATCGTGGTCTTTGGCGGCGCGTTCCAGCGCCTCCGCCGGAATCAGCGGGCGAATCGTTGGATAGAACTGCGCGAAGGTACCATCGAAGGCGCCATGATCCACGTGGCAGCGTACGCAGGTATTGCCCGCCGGCAGCGGATTCCCGTGCGTGTCGTTGGCGCCGAACACGTAGAAGCTGTGGCGGTCGTCGCCTTGGCGCGGCTCGACGAGATGAATCTCGTAGTTAGTCATGTCCGCCTGGACGAAACCCTTCTGGTTGATGGAGCGGCGCTGATCGCTGTCGTAGAAGGACAGCAGGAACATCGAACCTGGCGCGTAAGCCTTGTGTTTGGTGAAATAGCGATAGGCGGTCGGCTCCATGAGCACCACCTGGAACTGTCCCGGTTTGTCCGCATTGAACGAACCCGGGTTGTACCCCATGCCGAGCGATGCGCCGAGAAAGATCCAGTTTTGCAAATCCGCGGGCTTCAGCAATTTTCCGGCCGCGTCGATGCGCGCCACCTTGATGGAATCGTCGGCGGCGCCGGGTGGCGATCCCGCGAACGCAACAAGAGTCAGCAGACAAAAGAGAAGGCCTTGGCGTGAATTCGCGTGCATGACATCGGCTCCCACGGTGGACATAGTGAGCACGTTAGGGCGCTTGTCTGGTGCGTTCTTGGGTTCGCGACGGAAGGGTGGTTGGCGCGGATGACGCGCGGAGATCAAGCGATGAAAATTCGCCGATGCGAACAGTTCTCGTTGGCCGCCCACACTTATCTATATGGGGCGAGCGGCAGAAGGCGTCAAAGCCTTCAGTTGGTCTCGCTCAGCTCACGCACATAGCAGGGATAATTGCGCTGCGCATCGGCCACCAGGCCCAGATCGATGTTCACGCTCACGACCGGCGCCGTGGTCGATGTTTCGTTCAACAACTCGCCGGTCGGCGAGTATGCGAATCCGCGGCCGCCGAACCGCGGGCCGTCCTCGGCACCATCGGACACGCGATTGGAACTGAGCACATAGCAACCGGAAATGATCGCGGCCATGCGCGCTGCCGCGTCCCAGTTGCGCATCGACGTGCTGCTCGCGCGCGGCGCCACGATGACGTGCGCGCCCTGAAGTCGATAGCACCGCGCCCATTCGGTGAACATGAGTTCGGTGCACAGCAGCACCCCGATGCGCAGGCCGCGGTATTCGGTCACTTCGAATCCCGGCCTCTTCGGCGCGAACCAGGTTTCTTCGAAGAAGCCAGGCTCTTGCGGAAAATAGTGCTTGTGGTGAACGGACCGGTACACCCCATCGGCGATCAGGAAAGCCTCGTTGACCAGCTTTACGTGGCCCTGCATGGGACGCGAGCCGAGTAACGCGACCGGCAGGCGCAACAGCACTGGCAGCGCCGATTCGTGAGCGTCGACACTGTCCGCCGCGAGTGCGGCGTCGAAGCGTGCCTCGTTGGCGATCCACGCACCGAACGGCATCTCGTTGAGAACCGCGATATCCGGCTGCTCACGATGCAATCGCCGCACGAAGTCGAGCCAGGCTGGATGATCGAGCGAGAGATTGTTCGGCAGCTGGCAGACGCTGAGCTTCATTCGACTTACCAGAAGCGCACGCGCGCATCCGGCGGAAGATAGAGTCGCTGGCCCGGCTTCACATCGAACGCGTCGTACCAGGCATCCAGGTTGCGCACCGTGGATATGCGATACGGCTCGGGTGCATGGTCGTTGGAGATGGCTTGTGTACGCAGCGCGTCTTCACGGATCCTGGTGCGCAAGGTTCGCGCGAATGCTATGAAGAATTCGCGGTCCTGCTGCCGGACGAGATCCTGGTCCGAAACTTTGGGACCCAGAGCGCGCCGGTAGGCATCGAACGCGGCGTTCAGACCGCCGAGATCGGCGAGATTCTCGATCAGCGTCAGCTTGCCATTGAGCGGCAGATCCGGAAACGGCCGGTAGTTGGAAAACTGTTGCACGAGGGGTTCTGCAGCCGCCTGGTACCGCGCCACATCGTCCGCGGTCCACCAGTGACGGGCGGCGCCGCGTACGTCGTACTCCGCGCCCAACGTGTCGACGAAGTGGGTGATGTCATGCCCGAGGACGGCGCCGATCGCACCATACGTTGCGGCGTCCGATGCCGCGGCGTCGAATTTCGGCACTTGCAGAAGCGCAGCGGTGAAGTTGTAGGCGTTCTGCTGGAACATCAGCACCCCACCGACGGAGTGGGCATTGATTCCCCACTCTGTCCGGTCCGCGCGATGGCCAAGCCGCGCCAGCGAATTGCGATAATTCCAGTCGGCGACGCGCTGAAGATTGCCCGAGGGATCGCGGGGATCCACGGCGAGGCCCGAGTAGTCGTGCCACTTCTCCGGGTAGCCGATGCCGACGTACAAGATCTTCAGCTTCTCGAGCGCCAGTGTGCGGGTGTCGGGCGACATCCAGGTCACGGCTTCAACACGCTTGCGAAAGGCCGCGACCACATTGGCGTTGATCGCCTGAACGCGTGCTTTGAGTTCCGGTGAAAAATACTTGTCGACGTACATGCGCCCGATGGCTTCACCCAGCGCCTGCTGAGTCGCTTCCATTGCGCGTTGCTCACGCGGCGACTGCTGTTGCAGGCCGGACGCTGCGATGCCGTGCAGTGCGAAAGACGCTTCCGCGTACGCGCGTGGCAGCACGTCGGCGTGGATATCAATGGCGTGGAAGTGCAGGTAATCCTTCCACGCTTCGATTTTCTGCGAGGCCACCAACGCCGCCGCACCTTTGACGGCGCTCGGCTGCCAGACCACGAGGGTCGGCTGATTCGACAACCCGGCGGCAGCAAAGAAGGCCGACCAGTCCATGCCCGGGGCCTCGCGCGCAAAATCGGCGCGCGCCCACAGATTGTCGGCGTTGCCGTCTTTGGCCGACGCCTCGCGCGCGGCATGGCTCTGGGCAATCGCCGTCTCGAGCGTCATCACCGCTTCGGCTCTTTGCTGCGCACGATCGAAGCCGGCCAGCGACAACACGCGGCCGATGTACTCGCGGTATTTTGCCCGCAAGGCCTGGGCGTCGGGCGCGTCGCTCAGGTAGCGTTCGCGGTCCGGCAGTCCGAGGCCGCCTTGCAGAAGATAGGCGACATAGAGTTCCTCGCCATGGTTGCCTTCCTCGACCGCCAGGCCTAACAAATGCGCAGAGTCGTAGACACCCCAGTTCAGCGGGTCGACGTCGGCGCGCAGCCCGCGACCCAGAGCTTCGGTCAGCGTCGCTTTGTCATGGATGGCATCGATGCGCTGCAGCAGCGGCTTGATCGACGCCAGTCCGCGCGCCTCGATGGCGGGTTCGTCGAGGTAGGCGGCGCGAAAATCCGCGACCTTGCGGGCACTCGATCCGGGCGGCGCTTGGGGGGCGCCATCGATCAGTTTTGCGACCCGCGGGCCCGTGATCGCCTCAATCTCGGCGCGTGCCCCCCAGCGTTCCTTGCCCGCCGGAAGTTCGGTGGCCTTGAGCCACTCGCCGTTGGCGAAGGCAAAGAAATCATCACCTGGCGCAATGGTGGTGTCGACGCCGGAATCCGCGCTGCACACGGTGGCCAGCAGTAAAAGTACCCAGGGAGCCGATTTGTTGAACATGGGGATGGCCTGTTCGCGTTGCGGTGATGCGGGAGGCCACGATGTTATGGGG
>JBDTSV010000084.1:0-23396 GCA_039930985.1 Pseudomonadota bacterium | reverse complement strand
AGACGGTGTTCGAAACCAAGCTGTGCATCGAGTGCGACGCCTGCATCGACATCTGCCCGGTCGATTGCCTGACGATCACGCACGACGGTGCGGAGGCAGACCTGCGCGGCCGGCTCAAGGCGCCCGCCAAGAATGTCACTCAGGCCTTGTACGTATCGTCGGCGCTGAAACATACCGGGCGCGTCATGGTCAAAGACGAAGACCTGTGCGTTCACTGCGGCCTGTGCGCCGAGCGTTGTCCGACCGCGGCCTGGGATATGCAGAAATCGACGATCCTGTGGCCGCAGGCCACGGACGAGGCTGCCGCCGCGCACGCCAGACTTCCCAAGAGCGCTTGAGATGCCAGAAAAAGTCAACAACTTCGCGATCAAGATCGCGACAGTGAACGGTACCGGTTCCGCCAGCGCCAATTCGCTGCTCATGAAGTCGATCTTCAGAAGTGGCGTTCCGGTGATGGGCAAGAACTACTTCCCATCCAATATCCAGGGCTTGCCCACTTGGTACGAAATCCGCGTCACGAAAGACGCCTACGTCGCGCGCTCGGGAAAGATCGACCTCATGGTCGCGATGAATGCCGAGACCTACACCAAGGACGTGCGCGAAGTCGTCTCCGGCGGCTACCTCATCTACGACAGCACCTGGCCGCGCCCCGCCTTGTTGGCTCGCGACGACATCACGGTGCTCGGCGTGCCGCTGGCGAAACTCTGCAACGAAAACTTCAACGGGGTGCGCACGCGCATCCTCATGAAGAACATCTGCTACGCCGGCGTGCTCGCGGCACTCCTCGACCTCGATATCGCGAAGATCCGCGAGCTGCTGGCCGAGACCTACGCCAAGAAGCCGGCGCTGGTCGACTCGAACATGAAGGCCATCGAGCTCGGCTACAACTACACGCGCGAAAACTTCCAGTGCCCGCTGCCGATGCACGTGGCTCCGGGTCTGCTCGGCGCCTCGAAAACCGCGGGCCACGTGCTGATCGACGGCAACACCGCGGCGGGCCTCGGCTGCGTGTACGCCGGCGCCACCGTGGGCGCGTGGTATCCGATCACGCCATCAACATCGCTCATGGATGCGTTCAAGATGTTCGCCGACAAGCTGCGCGTGGATCCCGTCACCGGCAAGAAGAACTTCGCGTTCATCCAGGCCGAGGACGAGCTCGCCGCCATCGGCATGGTGCTGGGCGCAAACTGGAATGGCGCGCGCGCGTTCACGGCCACGTCCGGGCCGGGCGTGTCGCTCATGAATGAATTTCTCGGGCTCGCGTACTACGCCGAAGTTCCGGCGGTGCTGTTCGACATCCAGCGCGTGGGTCCGTCCACCGGCATGCCCACGCGCACGCAGCAGTGCGACATCCTCGAAGCCGCGTACGCATCGCACGGCGACACCAAACACGTGTGCCTGTTCCCGCGAGACCCCGAAGAGTGTTTTTACTTCGCGCGCGATGCGTTCGATCTCGCCGAGCGCCTGCAGACTCCCATCATGGTGATGTCGGATCTCGACATCGGCATGAACGACTGGATGTGCCCCGATCTCAAGTGGGATGACAACTACGTCCCCGACCGCGGCAAGGTCTACACCAAGGACGAGATCGCCAAGCTCGAGAAGTTCCACCGCTACTTGGACGTGGACGGCGACGGCATTCCGTACCGCACGCTGCCGGGCGTGCATCCGAAGGGCGCCTATTTCACGCGCGGCTCGGGCCATACGCAGTACGGCGTGTACACGGAAGACTCCGCCGAATACCAGATCGTGCTCGACCGGCTCACGCGCAAATTCACCACCGCCAAGAGGCTGGTGCCCAAGGCCATCATCGAGCAGGACGCACACATCGACATCGCCGTGGTTGCTTACGGCAGCTCGGACGGCGCGGTGCGCGAAGCGCTCGATATCCTCGCCGACCATGGCATCAAGACCAACTACATGCGGCTGCGGGCGTTCCCGTTCGGCGACGACGTGGAAAAATTCCTCGAACAACAGAGGCTGGTGTTCGTGGTCGAACAGAATCGCGATGCGCAGATGCGTTCGCTGCTGCTGCTCGAGACGCGCGTGGAAAAAGCCAAGCTGCGTTCACTGCTGCACTACAGCGGCCTGCCCATTTCCTCCGAGTTCATCGTCAAGGGCGTACTGGCGGAAGTCGAACCCAAAACGCGCAAATTGGAAGCCATTGCAGGAAGCAACGTAGGTGTCGCATGACGTTCCTGCCTAAACCGAAAGTCCACCATCCGTCGTTGCCCAAGAATTCGCTGGGACTCACGCGCCGCGACTACGAGGGCGGTTTGTCCACGCTGTGCGCGGGCTGCGGCCACGACTCGATCACCGCCGCCATCATCGAAGCATCCTGGGGCCTCGATATCGAGCCGCAGAACATGGTGAAGCTGTCGGGCATCGGGTGCTCGTCGAAGACCACGGCGTATTTCGTGAGTGGCGGGCATGGCTTCAATTCCGTGCATGGCCGCATGCCGTCCATCGCCATGGGTGCGAACGCCGCGAACCGCGACCTCACGTACATCGGCGTTTCCGGCGACGGCGACACCCTTTCCATCGGGCTCGGCCAGTTCTGCCACGCCATTCGTCGCAACCTGAACATGGCTTACATCATCGAGAACAACGGTGTGTACGGCCTGACCAAGGGCCAGTTCTCGGCCTCGGCGGACGTGGGCACCAAGGCCAAGAAAGGTGAGGTGAACCAGCAGCCGCCGATCGATCCGGTGTTGCTGGCGCTGACTCTGGGCGCGACGTTTGTCGCGCGCAGCTTTTCCGGTGACAAACAACAACTCGTCCCGCTGATCCAGGCTGCGCTGCGGCACAAGGGATTTGCATTGATCGACGTGTTGTCGCCCTGTGTCACCTTCAACGATCACGAAGGATCGACGAAGAGCTATCAATACACGCGCGAGCACTACGACGCCGCCGTGCATGCCGACTTCGTTCCCTTTCAGCGGGAAATCTCCGCGGAGTACGCGGCCGGCGATGCGCTACCCGTGGTGCTGCACGACGGCAGCCGGATCCTGCTCCGAAAGCTCGATCAGACTTATGATCCGACCAACCGCGCTGCGGCTTCCGCGGCGATCTCGGAGCGGTTGAAAAAAGGTGAATTTCTCACCGGGTTGCTGTTCGTGGATACGAATGGCCAGGAGTTCCACGATGTCAATGAGACACCGGCTATTCCGCTCAATCAGATACCCCTCAAACAGCTGTCGCCGGGATCGGCGGCCCTAGCGAAAGTTCTGGCCAGATATCGTTAGCCGCGCTATGTTTCGGCCCGCTACAGGAACCGGTTGATTTAGGAGTCGACATGGCCGAAGAAGAGAAGTCCCAGAAATTCACGTCCAAAGTGCGCCGCGGGCTCACTTGGGTCAGCACGGTGTCGTCGGCCGAGCTTGCGCGCGTCAAACAGGAGGCCGGCGGTGGCCGCATCCCTGGCATGACCGCTGCGCAGTTGTCGGACATAGAAGCCGCGCTGCTGTGGATTGCGCAGAACAAGGAAGAGGCGAATGGGTAAGGGTGATCGCCGCACCAAGCGCGGCAAGTTGTATGCGGGCTCGTTTGGAAAGTCCCGCCCGAAAGATCCATCGAAGAAGAAAGCAAAAGCCGCAAAGGCTAAGAAGAAAGCTTAAGCCAGACTGCAGTTGCACAGGTCAACGAAGCCCGCGCCTGAAAAACGCGGGCTTTGTCGTTCTGGCGAGCATCGCCCGACGGACTCAGTAGGGCTTGATTGAGAATCGGACCTTGAAGGTCACTTCACTGTCGACTGCTTTTTCACCAGCAACGGCCGCCAAGTAACGGGATGCTTCAGCCACGGCCAGCGCGGCCTGGTCGAGTTCCGGATATCCGGAACTGACGAGGAGGGCAAAGCCTGTTGCACAGTTGGATGGTTCGACACGCACCCGAACAATGATGTCGCCTTGCTCCTCCCGTCGCACGGATCCCGGGGGATAAAAATCGTCGGGCGATGCCGCCACAGAAATTTTGGCCGCCGTCGTGCCGCGCCTGCCATCGGTCACTGGGCACGGCAATTTGCGCGGGACGAACGCCAGGCCTGCCGCAGGTCGCGTTTTCACCAGTTCGGTGGAGGCGCTCCTGATCGCGTCGCGTAGTCCCGATTCGAGCTCGCGTGTCCTGGTGACAGCTTCGCTGAATTTGCCGGCGTTCAGGAGATCGATCATGGCCTGCTCCTCGGCAGCGAGCTGCGCATTCGGCGCGTCACCCGGCAGGCCGTTAGCGGTCGCGAATCTCTTCCAGTCCTCGCGCCAACGAATGGCTTGCTTGTGAGACCAGTAGTTCGCGATTTCAATCGCCCGTAGCTGTGCACCCCGCAGCAAGCCACTCGCTTCTTCAAGGGCTGCCTGCTGCTCGGGTGACTTGCCTCTGCGCGCGTCCTTCAGCAGCGACGCGACACGCCGGTCGACATCGTCGGTGTACGCCCATTGCTCGAGGTCATCGAACTTGGTGCGCCCGCGCACGTCGCGCGTCATGGTTGGCTGGAAGCGCCGAAACATTTCGCGCATGTCGCGCGCGCTCCCCAACTGTTCCTTGACGGTCGCGACAGAGACTTTTGCCTCGGACGAGGCAGCAAAGACCGCCGGCGCAACGAGTGCGAACGCGGCGCAGAACACGGTGAATGTGCGCATGGGTCAGCGCGGCACGATTCGCAGTGACCCGATGGCGCGGTACTTCGCGATGCGTTCCAACGCCGACAGATCGTCGGGCGGAAGCTCGACGCCGCTCTCGCGAAGCGGCCTTACCCGCTCACCCCAGCGCACCACGTGTCCGGTGAAAGTGAGTCCGCCGCCGAACGACGGCATGAGGAGCAATGCCCCCGGTTTGACCCGGCCCTCCTCCAGCGCTTCGCAGAGCGCGACCGGAACGGTGGCGGCCGACATGTTGCCGTAGCGATGAACGTTGACGAACACGCGCTCCATGGGCACGCCGGCCTTCTTCGCGACTGCTTCGATGATGCGCATATTGGCCTGGTGCGGGATCACGAGATCGACATAGTCGGCGCTCTTGCCGAGCTTGGCCAAGGCTTCCGCGCAGGCGCTCGCCATGCCGTGCACCGCCTTCTTGAAGATTTCCTGGCCTTCGAACTGCCACTCGGTCTTTCCCAGGATACGGTTCTGGTGAGCGTAGGCACCGCCCATGCCATGTACGCGCAGGATTTCGCGCGCTTCGCCATAACAGCCCAGTCTTTCGGCTAACAACCCTTCCTCACGGTCGGTGGCCTGCAGCACCACGGCGGCAGCGCCGTCGCCGAACAACACAGCGACGTTGCGATCGCTCCAGTCCATGAACGGCGTAATCAGCTCGGAGCCGATGACCAGCGCGTTGCTCACCACACCCGTCTTGATCAAGGCCGTGGCGGTCGACAGCGAATACAGGAAGCTGGTGCAGGCGGTGTTCACGTCCATGGCAGCACAGCCGTCGGCGCCGATGCGTTTCTGGATGCCCGATGCCATGTTGGGCACCTGATCGTCGTAGCTCGTGGTGCCGAACACGATGAGCTCGATGGTCGAGCCTTCGATGCCGGCGCAGGCGAGCGCGCGCGCGGCAGCGACGTAGCTCATCTCCCCGAGTGACACATGTGACACGCGACGTTCGCGAATACCCGTGCGGCTGAAAATCCAGTCGTCGTTGGTGTCGAGGAAGGTGGCGATGTCGGCGTTGGTGAGGATTGCCGGAGGCAGGCATTTGCCCCAGCCGGTGATGGCCGCGTGTCGGGAAGGTGACATGGAGGGAGGATAAGCGCCGCCAACCAGTCTGGCCATTGCGCGTGGTCAGGGCGGCCGCTCTCCCGTAGAGTTCACCCCCATGACCGAACACAACTTTTCGCGCTGGCGCCCGCATCCCTGGCACGGCCTCGACCTGGGCGAGGACGCGCCACGCATCGTCAACGCTTACATCGAGATCACGCCGTTCGACATGATCAAGTACGAGATCGACAAGGTCTCGGGCTACTTGCGGGTCGACCGGCCGCAGCGCTCCTCGTCACATCCGCCCGCGCTGTACGGCTTCATTCCCAAGACCTACTGCGGCGCGCGCGTCGCGAAGCTCGCGCCGGGCTCGGAGCGTGGTGACGGCGATCCGCTCGACATCTGCGTGATCAGCGAACGGCCCATCGAGCGCTCGGAAGTCATCCTGCGCGCACGCGTGATCGGCGGCATCAAGCTACTCGACCGTGGCGAAGCCGACGACAAGATCATCGGCGTGCTCGAGGGCGATTACGTCTGGGATCACGTCAAGGACATCTCGCAGCTCGCGCCCGTGCTGGTCGAGCGCCTCGAGCACTACTTCGGCACCTACAAGATGGTGCCGGGCGAGCCTAACAAGATGGTGATCTCCGGCAAGTACGGCTTCGATCACGCCAAGTCGGTCATCGAGGCGGCGAGCGCCGACTACCAGGAAAAATTTGGTGAACCGAGTGAGGATCGTCGCCGCGGATAATGGGGACATTCCTCATCTGCCAGCAAAAGGGCTTTTGCCACTGCCCGTGCCGCACTCTCAGCCCCGACGGCGCATGAAGCGCATCAACGCCGCGGCGAGCAGCGCCGCCGAGGGCGCCAGGAACCACGTGACAACCACGTACTGGACTGGCAGCGAGCTTGGCAGCACCAGACCGAGCAGCAGCGCCGGCAGGCCCGCTACCAATCCGTGAAGGAATGGCGTGTTGGCGCCGAGCACCCCGGCCCATACGCCGGAAAGAAATTGAACCAGCGCCCACGCCGAGGCGATGCGCTCGTCGCCGGAGTGCGCCGGCATCACGAGGATCACGGCCAGCGCGCCGAGCAGGTTGATGACGCCGCTGACCAGCAGCGCGCCCGCGCGCAGGCCACGAGCGGGGGGAGGCGCGGTCACGGGATCGGTTTGCAAACAGACACCTTATTTGTCAAATGGGGCGAGATGCGTTGTCCCGATCCTGCAACGATAGATAGCGTACGCGGTCGCGGCGCGTAGTCTCGCGTCCGCCTCGATGTGAGGCAAGTGATGCAGAATCGCGCCGCCGTTTGCGCTACCGTGTCGGCCATGAAACATCCCGTCGCGTGGTTGTTTGCCTGCCTGGCCATACCGTTGCTGGCCGTCTCGGCTCCCAAACGCGTGCCGGTGCACGAAGACATCTGGCTCATGAAGCGCATCGGCGCGCCACAGGTAAGTCCCGATGGCCGCTGGATCGTGGCCTCGGTGATCGAGCCGGCCTACGACGACGGCGCGCAGTTGAGCGATCTGTGGTTGATCGACACCGCCGCGAAGGACTCCAGCCGGCGCCTCACCTCGACGCGGCGCCCCGAGGGCGGCGTCACCTGGAGCCCGGACAGCCGCCGTATCGCCTTCAGCGCCCAACGCGACAACGACGAGGTAGCGCAGATCTACTCGCTCGATCTCGCCTCGGGTGGCGAAGCCCAGCGCATCACCAGCCTGTCCGGCGGCGCTCGCTCGCCGACGTTCTCGCACGATGGCCGCCAGCTCGCGTTCGTGTCCCTCATGTATCCGGCGGCGCTCGACGACGCGGCTAACAAGGAGTTCATCGAGGCGCGCCGCGCTCGTAAGACGAATGCGCGCATCTATGACGGCTTTCCGGTGCGCAGCTGGGATCGCTGGCTCGACGAGCGCCAGGCGCGGGTCTTCGTGCAGAAGCTCGACGACGATGGCCTTGCCAGCGGCGCTCCGCACGATCTGCTGGCGGGCACCAGGCTCGCCGCCAGCGCCGGCTTCGCCGGCCGTCAGACCGACACCGGCGAGGAGATCGAACTCGAATTCACGCCCGACAACCAGGCGGTGATATTTGGGGCGACCACCAATCGCGACGCCGCCGCCTATGCCTTCACCGATGCGCAGCTGTTCGTCGTGAACGCCAGCGGCGGCGAACCAAGGCAGATCACCACCGGCAGCGATACCTGGTCGCAGCCGCGGTTTTCTCCCGATGGACGCACGCTGCTGGCCGTGCTCGAAACGCAGGGCTCGAATGTCTATAACGAGTCGCGAGTCGCGGCGCTGTCCTGGCCCGATCTGAAAAAGAGCGTCATTACCGCCGGGCTCGACCGCTCGGTGAACAGCTACGCAGTCTCGCCCGACTCACGCATGTTGTACTTCACGGCCGAGGATGCCGGGAACGAAAAGGTCTTCTCCACGCGTTTGACGGGCGGCGCGGTACAGACACTGTTTGGCGTCGCCAAAGGCTCGTACAGCAATCTGGCGATTCCCCCGCGGGCCGGCAAGCTCTCGCTGTACGCGAACTGGGAAAGCGCCAGCGCGCCGAGTGAAATCGCGCTGGTCGGCACGGGCGGTGGCCGCGCGCTGGTGCTCACCAATTTCAACACGGCGCGTGCCTCGCAGCTCGACCTGCCGCCCGTCGAGAATTTCTGGTTCACCAGCAGCCGTGGCAAACGCATCCACAATATCGTGGTGCGGCCGCCGGGCTTCGACCCGTCGAAGAAATATCCGTTGTTCGTGGTGATCCATGGCGGGCCGCACAGCATGTGGCGCGACCAGTTCTTCGTGCGCTGGAACTATCACCTGCTCGCCGCGCCCGGCTACGTGCTGCTGCTCACCAACTACTCAGGCTCGACCGGTTTCGGCGAAGTGTTCGCGCGATCCATCCAGGGCGACCCGCTCAAGGGGCCGGCCGATGAAATAAACGAAGCGGCGGATGCGGCGATCAAACAGTTCCCGTTCATCGATGGCAGCCGGCAGTGCGCCGGCGGTGCAAGCTACGGTGGGCACCTGTCGAACTGGCTGCAAGGGACGACCACGCGCTACAAGTGCCTGGTGAGCCACGCCGGCCTCGTCAACCTCGAAACCCAATGGGGTACCAGCGACACCATCTATTCGCGCGAGGTGAACCTGGGTGGTCCGCCTTGGGAACAAAGCATCGTCTGGCGCGAGCAGAACCCCATCCGGTATGCGGCCAGGTTCCGTACGCCGGCGTTGGTCACGGTGGGCGAAAACGATTTTCGCGTGCCGCTCAACAATTCGCTCGAGTACTGGAGCGCGCTACAGCGCATGAAAGTGCCGAGCCGGCTCATCGTCTTTCCCGATGAGAATCACTGGATACAAAAGGGCGAAGACAGCCGCTTGTTCTACTCGGAAGTTTCCGCGTGGCTCGCGCGCTGGCTCAAACCCGCGAATTGATCAGACCGTGAACTCAGTCAGGAGATAGTCGAGCTTGTCGGACGAGTGGGATTTCTATTTCGCCCGCGTCAATGACGCGGTGTCTTCCATCTTTGTCGATCTCGGCATCCGTGCCGACGTCCCCATCGAAAAGCGCCCGTGGCTGCTGTGGATCTGGGTGCAGCTGCAAGCTCCGAAAGCCGACGGGCTCGCGACCAATGAAGAAGCGCGTACGCTGCACGAGATCGGCACGGCGCTGAATTCCGTGGTCTCGGCGACCTGTGGCGCGCAGCTGGTCGCGCGCATCACCGGCAACGGTCGCCGCGAATTCTATTTCTATGCCGCTGAGCCCGGCGAACTCAACGCATCGGCGGCCAGCGCCATGAACGGATTTCCGGCTTACAAGTTCGAGACTGGCAGCACCTACCAGCCCGAGTGGGAGCAATACCTGATGTTGTTCCCCTCCGAGACCAATCTGGAACGCATGCAGAACCGCCGGCTGCTCGAGGAGCTCGCGGAGCAGGGCGACTCCCACGAGGTGCCGCGCAAGGTGGAACACTGGCTGTATTTCGGCGACGAAGCTTCGCGCGCGGCCTGCCGTGACACGCTCGTGGCCATCGACTTCGCCGTCGAAGACGAAAGCCAGAGTGATGAGGAAGGCGCCGACATGCGTTATGCGCTGGTGATGTCACGGGTCGACACCGTGGATTCGCACACCATCAACGGAATCACGCTCGAACTCCAGCGCCTCGCGGGCGAATACTGCGCGCGCTACGACGGCTGGGAATGCGCCGTGACGCGCGCCGAGCCGGCTCAATAGTTAGCCCCCGCATGCGCTCCGCATCCGCAACCTCTAGAGAGATTTGGCGAACACCACGGTCAGGTTGTTAGCTGGCATGGACACGATCTGCTGGCGCTGCAGACCGTGCGCGTTCGCCAGCCGCGTGACTTCCTCGAGCTCGCGCAGACCCCATTCGGGGTTGCGCCGCTTGAGTGACGCATCGAAGTCGAGATTGGATTGCACAGCCTTGCCGTTTTCGAGATAGGGGCCGTACAGAATCAGCTTGCCCTGCGCGCCGAGGTGCCGCGCCGCGCCGCGGCACAACGCGTGCGTCGCGGACCACGGTGAAATGTGGATCATGTTTATGCACAACACAGCGTCGTAGCCCGCGGCCACTGGCCACGGTGGTTCGAGTACATCGATCGCCATCGGCGGGCTGACATTCTTGAGTCCGGCTTCACGGATACGCGTTGCAATCGCTTCGCGCGCGGCCGCATCCGGGTCGGTGGGTTGCCAGCGAAGTCCGGTCAATGCGCCGGCGAAGAAACAAACATGCTGGCCGCTGCCGGAGGCGATCTCGAGCACGCTGCCTTCCTGCGGCAGCAAGGACTCGAGCACGGTGAGGATGGGGTCCTTGTTGCGTTCCGCCGCAGCCGAGGTCAGCAATTCGTTGGTCAAGTGAGTTTTCGCTCGTCGCGAATGCGCTTCACCGTCATCCACATGAACAGGCTGATGACGCTGACCAGCGCGCCCATGAGCACGGCCAGCCACCAGTGGAAGCGCCACGCCTCGACCAGCCCGAAGCCCACGCCGATGGGCGTGAGGACCAACAACATGGGCTTGGCAATTTTCATTCAGGCCTACGGCCACTTTTAAACACCGCCGAAACGGCGTCGTTCGTGAATGATTGAAGAGAAGACCTCGACACGGCTAGAGGATATACCGGCTCAGGTCCTCGTCCTTGGCGAGAGCGCCGAGATGCTCGTCCACGTAGGCCGCGTCGATCGAAACCGAGGTGCCGCCGTTCTCCGCCGCGTCGAACGACACGGTCTCGAGCAGGCGCTCCATGACGGTATGCAGCCGGCGCGCACCAATGTTCTCGGTCTTTTCGTTCACGCTGAAGGCGATCTCGGCGATTCGGCGCACACCGCCATCGACGAACTTCACATCGACGTTCTCGGTACCCATGAGGGCCCGGTACTGCGCCGTCAACGACGCATCGGGCTCGGTCAGGATGCGCACGAAGTCGTCGACCCCCAGCGAACTGAGCTCGACCCGAATCGGGAAACGGCCCTGCAGCTCCGGGATCAAGTCCGAGGGTTTCGACATGTGGAATGCGCCCGAGGCGATGAAGAGGATGTGATCCGTCTTGATCTGCCCGTATTTGGTGGACACGGTGCTGCCTTCGACCAGCGGCAGCAGGTCGCGCTGTACGCCTTCGCGTGACACATCGGCGCCCATGGTTTCCTGGCGGCGCGCGATCTTGTCGATCTCGTCGATGAAAACAATACCGTTCTGTTCGGCATTCGAGAGCGCCCGCGCCCGCAGCTCTTCTTCATTCACGAGCTTGCCGGCTTCCTCTTCGACGAGCAGCTTCTGGGCTTCCTTTACCTTGAGCTTGCGCGGCTTGGTGCGGGCGCCGCCGATGTTGGCGAACATGCTCGAGAGCTGCTCCTGCATCTCTTCCATACCGGGCGGCGCCATGATCTGCACGCCGGGCGGAATGGCCCGCAGCTCGAGCTCGATCTCGCGATCACCCAGCTGCCCTTCGCGCAGCATCTTGCGGAATTTCTGCCGGGTTTCCTGGTCGCGTGGGCTCGCTTCCGGATCGGTGGAGAAACCCATCATCTTGGCGGACGGCAGCAGCGCATCGAGGATGCGTTCTTCAGCCGCATCCGCGGCGCGATCGCGCACCTTGGCGATTTCCTCGTCGCGCGTCATTTTCACGGCGACTTCGGCCAGGTCCTTGATGATGGAATCCACTTCGCGGCCCACGTAGCCCACCTCGGTGAACTTGGTGGCTTCCACTTTGACGAACGGCGCCTTGGCGAGGCGCGCCAGGCGGCGAGCGATTTCGGTCTTGCCGCAGCCCGTGGGTCCGATCATGAGAATGTTCTTGGGCGTGATTTCCTGACGCAGCGGATCCTGGATCTGCATGCGGCGCCACCGGTTGCGCAACGCGATGGCGACCGAGCGCTTGGCGGCGCCCTGACCGACGATGTGTTTGTCGAGTTCGGCAACGATTTCTCGCGGAGTCATTACTTCAACTCCTCGATGACGAGATTGCGATTGGTGTAGATGCAAATGTCGGCGGCGATGTTCAACGACCGTTCGACGATCGACCGTGCGTCGAGTTCGGTGTTTTCGATGAGCGCGCGTGCGGCAGCCTGCGCGAACGGTCCGCCGGAGCCGATGGCCACGACGTCATGGTCGGGTTCGATCACGTCGCCGTTGCCGGAGATCACGAAGAGATTCTTGGTATCGCCCACCAGCAGCAGCGCTTCGAGGCGGCGCAGATAGCGATCGCTGCGCCAGTCCTTGGCGAGCTCGATGGCGGCACGCGTGAGGTTGCCAAACTTGTCGAGCTTGCCTTCGAAGCGCTCGAACAGCGTGAAGGCGTCGGCAGTGCCGCCGGCGAAGCCGCCGAGCACCTTGCCATTGCCGAGAGGCCGAACCTTGCGAGCGTTGCCTTTCATTACCGTGTTGCCGAGGGTGACCTGACCGTCGCCACCGATGGACACGGCGCCGTTGCGCCGCACGGCCAGGATAGTCGTGCCGTGCGGATTGAAGCTTTCCATTGGAACCTACGTCTTGCGTTTCGCCCGAGGATGGGAAGCGTCGTAGGTGCGGGCCAGGTGGGCGAAATCAAGGTGCGTATAGATCTGCGTGGTGGAGATGTCGGCGTGACCGAGCAGCTCCTGCACGCCGCGCAAATCCTTACTCGATTCAAGCAGATGCGTGGCGAACGAATGGCGGAACAGGTACGTGGCTCGGCAACCCCTTGCGCCGCGCCCAGTAGGCGACGCGCAGCTGGACGGCGCGATGTTTGAGGCGCGAACCGTTTCTGCCGACAAACAAGGCGGTTTCGTCGGGAGCCGCGAGGGCAGCGCGTTCGCGCAGCCAGGCACGCAGGCTGGCCTCGGCCTTGCGGCCGACCGGCACGATGCGTGTCTTGCGGCCCTTGCCGAGCACGCGCACGGTGCGGTCGGCGAGGTCGAGATGCGCCGGATCGAGGCCGACGAGCTCGTCGAGCCGCAGTCCAGACGAATAGAACAGCTCCATGATGGCTTTGTCGCGCACCGCCAGCGCGTTGTCTGGCGGAATGTCGAGCAGGTGGTTGAGCTGGTCGACGTCGAGCGTGCCCGGCAGCCGCTTCGCCGCCTTCGGGGCGCGGATGTCCATGGCCGGATTGCTGGCGACGAGCTTCTCGCGCAGCAGGTAGTTGAAGAACCCGCGCACCGCCGACAGGCGGCGCTGCACGCTGCGCGGACTCAGGCCGCCCGCATGGCTGCGTGCCGCGAACACGCGCACGTGCTGGCTGTCGATCTCGCGCCAGTCACCGAGATTGCCGCGCCTCATGAAATCCGCGAGCGCGCGCAGGTCGCGCGCATAGTTAGTCGCGGTGTGCGCCGAGAGGCGCCGTTCGGTCCCGAGATGCGCAAGGTAACCAGCGATGGTTTCCAGGCGCGCACGCGCCACGTCGGAAGACGGCGCCGAGTCGGCGCCGTCCAGCGGCTTCACGGACGATTGAGCGCGTCGGTGATGAGCTCGCCCATGCGCTTCAGGAATTCCGTGCTCATACCGGGATGGAACCGCTCGCGTTCGGCGCTGCCGAGGGCGAGCAAGCCCACCGTGCCGTTGTCACCCAGCGGTACCAGCGCCACGGAGCCGATGCTGGCGCTCTCGGGGCCGAACAGGAAATCACGCTGCGTGTCGCGCACCTGGCCGCAACGCGGCTTGCCGGTGGCGAGCAGTGCTTCGAACGAACGGATGTTGGCGTCGTCGGGCGGCAGCTTGCGCAGGAACGGGCCGAGATCGGCGCTGGCGAGCGAGGCAATGGGCGCGGTGAGCAGCAGCACCGAGTGAAACGCGTCGAAGTCTTCGCGCAAGCTTGCTTCGAGCGAGGCGAGCGCGGCCGTTGCCGTGGGCGCGCGCACCAGGCGGCGCGTGAAGCGATGGATGCGATCGGCGAGCGTGTCGTTGGCACGGGCCACGGCGATGAACTCGGCCAGGCGGCGATCGGAGTCGGTCTTCTGTTCGCGCAGGACTTCCACCTGGCGCTCGACCAGCGAGACGGTGGAGCCCGTGCGCATGTGCGGCAGGCGCATGCGCGCGAGCAGCGGTTGATGACGTTCGAAGAAATCGGGATTCAGACTGAGATAACGCTCGATGCGTTCTTCATCTGTCTGACCGGCGGCCAAACCACGTGCGGTTTGTGTGCTCATGCTTTTTCTCTACTCCCTAAAGTCGACGCATCTTAAATCTCGACTCGGCCGGTGAAAGATACAGCGGTCGGGCCTTTCATCCAAATATGTTCGCCTGGAGCGTTCCAGGTGATCTCGAGCTTTCCACCTGGAAGTTCTACTTGGACGACGGGATCGAGCCGCCCATGTCGTCTGCCTACCGCGACAGCGGCGCAGGCACCGGTGCCGCAGGCCAGCGTTTCGCCGACGCCACGCTCGAAGACGCGCAGCCGGACGTGCGCGCGGTCGACGATTTCCATGAAACCGACGTTCACCCGCTTGGGAAAGCGCGCGTGACGCTCGATCGCAGGCCCGAGCCGGTCGACTGGCGCGCTCGTCACCGAGGTGACCGTGAGGACCGCATGAGGATTGCCCATGGATACCGCACCGATTTCAACTTCGGTGCCGGCGACCGCGAGCGGATAGACATGCGCCTCGGCGGATGCGTCGAACGGCAACGACTTCGGATCGAAATTGGGCACACCCATGTCGACGGAGACCAGGTTGCCGCCGTGAACGCGGGCGCGGGTGAGCCCCGCCGGGCTGTCGAGCAAGAGCTCGCCGCCGTCTCTTTCGAGGTTGGCGCCGTCGCCGCGGGCATGAAGGAATGACGCCACGCACCGCACGCCGTTGCCGCACTGCTCAACCTCGCCGCCGTCGGCGTTGAAGATGCGGTAAAACACATGCGTGCCGGCCCGGCGCGGCGCCTCGAGCACCATGGCCTGGTCGAAACCGATGCCCTTGTGGCGATCGGCGAGCGCGCGCCACTGCGAGGCCGTGGGCAGGCTGCCATCGCGGGGCGCGTCGAACACGATGACGTCGTTGCCAGCGCCATGCATTTTGGTGAACTCGAGCTGCATGGGCCGAAGAATACCTTACGATTCGGCGCCATGCGCCTTGCTCCCGTCGTCGTCGTTGCACTCACGTGTTTCGCGATCTTCAGCCTCTACTCGCGGCGCGCCATCGAGCATGGACCCGGCGTGCTCGCCGCCGGAAGTCCGGTACAGAGTGACCTCGACTCTCAAGCCCTCGTCGAACGCGGCGAATTTCGTCTGCGGCCGCGCGCCGATTTCGCGGCCACGGTGCGGATCCTGCATCGCGAGGACTACTCGCTCGGCGCGTTGGCCGATCTCGTGCCGACAGATTTCGCGGTGGGCTGGGGACCCATGTCCGATAGCGCCGTGCTTGCGGGCATCGAGATCAGCCAGGGAAATCGCTTCTATTTCTGGCGGACAGAAACCTGGCCGATCGATCGGCAGGCCATAGAAACGCATTCGGCCAACTGGCACCTGATTCCGCAGACTCCCGCCGTGGGCAAGGTGCTTCAGGGCTTGCGTGCTGGAAGCGTGGTCGAGCTGCACGGGCGGCTGGTCGACATCGAAGGCAGCGGCGGTGGCATGCAAACCTCGATGTCGCGCGACGACACGGGCGCCGGCGCCTGCGAGATACTGTTGGCCGAATCCGCGCGCGTCGTAAAACCGTGAGGTGGCGATGAATGGCAGTGTAGATAGAAGCGCGACCGCCTCCGTGGCGATCCGGTGTGCCACGATTGAAGACGCCGCTGCACTTGCCACGTTTGGTGCGCGCACCTTCGCCGAGACCTTTGCTGCCGACAACACGGCGGAAGACATGCGTCTGCACCTCGCCCAGGCATGGCGTCCGGAGCTGCAGCGCGCGGAGATCCTCGATCCGCAGGTGGACACACTGCTGGCTTGCGACGCTCACGGGACGCTCGCGGGATTCGCGCAGCTGCAAGCTGGATCCGCGCCCGCCTGCATTGCCACCGTGCGGCCCGTGGAGCTGCTGCGTTTCTACGTCGACAAACCCTGGCAGGGACAGGGCCTGGCGCAGGCGCTCATGCGGGCGGTCGAAAACCTGGCGCGGACGCGCGGAGCGCGCGAGTTGTGGCTCGGGGTGTGGGAGCGCAATGCACGGGCGCAGGCCTTTTACGGCAAGCATGGTTTCCGCAAGGTAGGCACGCAGATTTTCGTCGTCGGCACCGATCCGCAGACCGACCACGTCATGTTGCGTGAACTTTGATGGCCACGCGCATCGAGCACATCGGGGTCTGGGTTCGCGACATCGATGGGGTGGCCGCGTTCTATGCGAAATACCTCGGCGCAACAGTCGGCGCGCTCTACCAGAATCCGCGCAAGGGATTCGAGTCGCGCTTCCTGTCGTTCGGCTCGGGCGCACGCCTCGAGATCATGAGGCGCGCCGATGTGACCGAACGCGCGCCGCCTGAGCAGTTAGGCCTTGCGCACGTCGCCCTCGTCATCGGGAACGAGGTGCAGGTCGATGCGCTGGCGAGGCGCTTAATCGCCGACGGGCTCGCGCCCGAAAGCGGGCCGCGGCGCACCGGTGATGGTTACTATGAATGCGTGGTCCACGATCCCGAAGGCAATCGCGTCGAGATCGCGGCCGAATGAGTCGCAGCCTTTGCTCAGGGTTGCTCGGGCAAATGCGGCGGGTGCCGCTGATCGCGGTTATTCCAAGGTAGATCGGTCGCGGAACATGCAGCGGTTCATGACCGTGAAAATGCCGGCGGCGCGCGCCTTCTGCGCCGCGGTCTCGTCGATGACACCCTCCTGCAGCCACAAGGCGGCCACCTCGAGACGGATGCAATCGTCGACGATTGCCGCCACGTGTTCGGACCGGCGGAATACCTCCACCACGTCCACCGGGCCGGCGCCCATGATTGCTGATTCGAGGTCTGGCCAGGCGGGGACACCGAGAATTTCCTGGGCCTTGGGGTTCACCGGGACGATGCGATAGCCAAACTTCTGCAGCGCTTTTGCAACGGTGTAGCTGGGCCGTCCCGGTGTCGCGGACAGGCCGATGATCGCGACGCTGCGGATACGGCGAAGGAAAGCATCGATTGCCGATTTCCCGGGGTTCTCGAACATGGAATTCCTCGCGTTGTGCTAGCGTTCCGCCCAGATCAACCTGGGAGGGTAGCGATGAGAGTTGTGAACATAACGGCCAATATAACGGCTGGCTGGATGCTCTGCGCCGCGATTGCGATGCCCGCGTTCGCCGAAGACCCGGCACCCGGTGCGACCGAGCCTGAAGCCGCGGCGCCCGCGCAACCCGCCGGGCCCGTATTCAAGTATCAGACCGGCAACATCACCTTGCCTAACAAGGTGGCGACGCTGCATCTTGGCGAGAAGTACCGCTATCTCGACGCGAGCGAGACTAACAAGCTGCTCATGGCCTGGGGCAACGAAAGCGACAACACCACCCAGGGCGCCATCATTCCCGCCGAGGTGGATCCGCTGACCGAGTCCGGCTGGGCGGTCATCCTGACCTACGACGATGACGGTCACATCGACGACGCGGACGCCAAGGACATCGACTACGACGACATGTTGAAAGACATGAAAGAGGGCACCGAAGACCACAACAAGGATCGCAAGCAAGCGGGTTTCGAGGAAGTGCACCTGGTCGGCTGGGCCGAGAAGCCCCACTACGACGTCTCCGCCAAGAAACTCTACTGGGCCAAGGAGCTCAACTTCGAAGGCACCCCGTCGCATACGCTCAACTACGACGTGCGCGTGCTCGGCCGTGAAGGCGTGTTGTCCATGAATGCCGTCGCGAGCATGAACCAGCTCGAACAGATCCGTGGCGATATGCGGCCGCTGATCGATGTCGCGGAATTCAACGAGGGCTATCGCTACGCCGAATTCAATTCCAAGACTGACAAGCTGGCCGAGTACGGGCTCGGCGCATTGATCGCCGGCGGTGTCGCCGCGAAGCTCGGGTTGTTCGCGAAGCTTGGCGCGCTGCTGCTCGCATTCAAGAAACTCATCCTGGTGGGAATCGTCGCGATCGGCGGCGGCATCGCCAAGCTCTTCGGCAAGAAGAAGGACACGGCGGCCTGAGCGAAACGCCGCAGGAGTCTTTTGACGTTCACATCGAGCCGGGCGGCCACCTCATACGGGTGCCGCCCGGCGAGAACGTGTTGACGGCGGCGCTCGCCGCCGGCATCCCGCTTTCCTACAGTTGCCGCGCCGGCCGTTGCGGGTCGTGCAAGGCAAAACTGCTGGCCGGCCGCATCGAATATCCCTCGGGTTCTCCGCCCGGCATCACCGCTCTGGAGATCTCCAATGGCGAAGTGCTGCTGTGCCAGGCGCGGCCGCGCAGCGATCTGACGATCGAAGCACGGCGCGTGCCGGTACGAGTATCGAGCGCTGCCGCCTGTGAAATCGTGGCGCTCGAGCCTTTGCCATTGCGCGCGTTGCGGCTGCGACTCCGATATGTGGAAGGCAAGCTCGATGCGCATCCCGGCCAGTTCGTCGACGTGCGCAACCATGCCGGTGATGCGGAACGTCTGGCGGTCATCGGCGCCGGCGCCGGCGTGATCGAGCTCGAATGCGGGGACGATGGCAGCGTGCTGCGCTGCTGGCTGGAGGATCATGCGGTGGCAGGATCGACATTGCGCGTCGCCGGTCCTTTTGACCGGCCGCGTTGAGGACGCACGGCATCGACCGGCTCTGACTAGATCCGGAAACGATCCTTGAGATCGCCTGCCATGCGGCGGCTGACTTCGAGCGCGTCCGCCAGGCCGCGCAGATGCACGAAATGCTGGCCGCTGGCGTCGCGCGCGATTCGCTCCAGGTATTTCGAGTTCACCAGCGCGTTGCGGTGAATGCGCACGAAGCTGGCGGAGAATTCTTCCTCGAGTGTCTTGAGCGAGTCCTCGATGAGGTCTTCGCCCTTCTGATGCTTCACGGTGGTGTATTTCTGGTCGGCGTGGAAGCAGAAGACTTCTTCGACGGGAATCAGTTTGAGACCCTCGCGGCCACGCACGCCGATGTGCGAGCGTTGCGCCGGTTCACGCGCCGCCGTCGCCACCTGTTGCAGTTGCGGGCGCGAGAGCCGCGCGGCCTTGGCGAGCGCCGCGCGCAGTTTCTCGGCGCGAATGGGCTTGAGCAGATAGGCGACCGCCTCGGAGTCGAATGCCTGGAGCGCGTATTCGTCGAAGGCGGTGGTGAATATGACCGCCGGAGGTTCCGGCAGTGCTGCGAGCTGGCGCGCCACTTCGAGGCCGTCGATGCCCGGCATGCGCACGTCGAGCAACACGATGTCGGGCGTCAGTTTGTCGACGAGATCGATGGCGGCCGCGCCATTGCCCGCTTCGCCTGCAACCTCGAACTCACCGGCCTCGGCGAGCATGGCGCGCAGGCGCTCGCGCGCTGGCGGCTCGTCGTCGACGATGAGTACGCGCAGGCTCATGGGGAATCGGCGGCCGGTGCGGCGGTGAACGGGAAGCGCAGCGTCACGATGTATTGATCGTCGAAGCGACCGGCTTTCACGGTGGCGCTTTCGCCGTACATCAGGTCGAGCCGTTCCTTGATGTTCGCCAGTGCCAGCCGGTTGCCGTCGCGCACCGTCAGACTGGCGAGCGGCACAGGGTTGCGAACCACGATGGTGATCATGCCCTTGTTGAATTCGCCGGTGACTGTGACCACGCCGCCATCGGGGCGCGGTTCGACGCCGTGATAGATGGCATTTTCGAGCAGCGGTTGCAGCGTCAGGCCCGGCACCAGCGCGTCGTGCGGCAACGAATCGATCTTCCACTCCACGACCAATCGATCACCGAGACGCAACTGCTCCATGCGCTGGTAGGTACGCGCCACCTCGATCTCCTCGGCGAGCGAGATCTGGTTGCGCTTCTCGTTGAGGTTGGCGCGAAACAGGTCGGCGAGATCCTGGACTGCTTCCTCGGCGCGCGCCGGATTGCTGCGCGTGAGTGCGGCGATGGTGTTCATGCTGTTGAACAGGAAATGCGGCCGGATGCGGGCCTGCAGCGCGTAGACGCGCGCCCGGGCCTGCAGCTCGACGTTGTGGCGCCACAAGTGGGTGACGTAGAAGTAGCGCAGCGCCAGCGCCGTGACGACGAAGGCGATGCCGGCATTGCGCGCCAGGTAGGTCAGGTGGTCTTCGGGAAACATCGCGCCATGGCCGAAGTAGTAGGCGGCGCTGGAGACGAGCATGACCAGCCCGACGATGATGGCGAGCACCGTCGCGGCGCTGACCGCGACGCTCTGCCGGCGCAGATAGGCGCGCAACAGGCACAACACCGCGGCTCCGCACAGCGCGATCCACAGCAGGAACATCGAAGTGAGACCGAGATCTTTCCAGAAGCCCAGTACCGCGGCGTTGCGCGCCAGCGCCAGCAACAGCGCCGTGAGCTCGCAAATGACCACGATCACCAGCACCGTGGAAGCCAGGCAGAAGTTTGGTAGATAGAGCTGCGGCGGCTCGTCCGATGGCGGGGAGGAAACTTGTGGCGGCCGGTTCATGCGCCGCGACGCGGCGCATTCTTGAACAACGCCTGTTTGAGACGATGGGTCGCGGAAATGTCCTCGTCGCCGAAGCCCTGGGCCATGAGCTCGGCGTATTCCGCCAGCATGGAATCGACCACCGGCAGCGACACGCCGAAGCGCGCCGCCATGTCCCGGCAGATCCGCAGATCCTTGGCGTGTAGTTTGATGCGGAAGCCGGCCGGGTAGCTTCCGCGCACCATGTTCGGAGCGCGGTGCACGAAGTACCAGCTGGAGCCCGCGCCTGCCCCCAGTGTCGAGACGACGCGCTCGAGCGGCAGCTGATGCGCTTCGGCGAATGCCATGGCCTCGGCGCAGGCGCGAATGATGCCCGCGCACATGATCTGGTTGGTGGCCTTGGTTGCCTGCCCGGCGCCCGCGGGGCCGAAGTGTTCGATGGTCTTGCCCATGGCGGCAAGGATCGGTTTCGCGCGCTCGAAGGCGGCCGGTTCACCGCCCGCCATGATGGCGAGTGTGCCTTTCTGCGCTCCCTCGACTCCGCCACTGACCGGCGCGTCGACGAACTGCGTGCCGCGCGATGACAGGAATTGCTCCGCCCAGCGCGCCGTCTCGGCGCTGACCGTGGAGCAGTCGATAACCAGGGATTCTTTGCGAAGGCCCGGCGCCATGAGTTCCAACACCTCACGCACGTCCGCGTCGGCGGACACGCAGATGACCACCGCGTCGACGAGGGCGGCGAAATCCTGCAGGGATTCGGACGATTGGCAGCCGAGTTCGGCGCCAAGCGCCCGAGATTTATCGCTGCTGCGATTCCAGACCGCGTGGAGAAATCCGGCGCGATGGAGATTTTTCGCCATGGGAGCACCCATGGCACCTAGACCAGCAAAGCCGACGCGCATCATAGGCGCGCGACTGTAACAAAGTGGCTGGAGGTTGTTCGTTCAGCCTTGCGGGCCACAGATGGTATCGACCGCTTTGGCGGAATCGATGCGTGTCTGCGCGAGTTCGGCGTCGTTCAGATATTCGCGCTTGCCGTCGGCCGTTTGGCGATAGAGGCGCTGCGAATTGATGGATTTGGTGTAGGCCTCGCGCGCTTGCTTGCAGCGCTCGGCGCGGGACGCTTCGAGATCTTTCGCGACGTTCGCGGCGACGCGCGAATCGTTCTGCGAGTCGGCGATGCGCTGGTTGCTGGCAGCGAGCTGGCCGTTGGTTGCCGACTGCGTGGCGGCGTAGGTGCGCGCGGAAACTTCCGGGGGACGCTGCGTGCCGGTACTGACGAGCACTGCGCCGGGAATGGGTTTGTCGGTGTAGAGCGTGGCGCCACGTTCGTCCACGTATTTGTATACATCTCCCGCCTGCGCAGCGACGCAGATGAGCATGCCCACACAGACGGCAAAGAATTTCGTATGACGCATGGCCTTCCTCCGGTGCGCGGATTATCGCAGGGGAGCCGCTATCAGACCCTTGATGTCCATCACAGACAAGCCCCTTCACCCCCCGGAATGAGCCCAAAAGGCGGGTTCCTTGGGGGATTTCCCGATCTGTCCGTGAAAAAGAAAGGCCCCGGCAACCTTGAGGGCTGCCGGGGCCTGACGAGCTGTCTCGTCGTACGACTGCTCGATTACACGTCGTAGGCGCGTTCGCCGTGCTCGTTGGTATCGAGACCTTCGCGTTCGACTTCCTCGCTCGGGCGCAGGCCGATCGTGTACTTGATCAGCAGGAATGCCGCCGCCGATACCGCACCCGACCAGACGAGCGTGATGCCCACGGCGGTCGCCTGGATGCCGAGCTGCGTGCCGATGCTCTCGAAGGTACCGACGCCGCCCATGGAGGCATGGCCCAGGACCGCGCAAGACAGAGCGCCGACGATGCCGCCGATGCAGTGCACGCCGAACACGTCCAGCGAATCGTCATAGCCCATCATCTTCTTGAGTCCGGCGCAGGCCCAGAGGCAGACCAACCCGACGACGAGGCCGAGGACGATCGCGCCACTCGGTCCCACCACGCCGCAGGCCGGGGTGATCGCGACGAGGCCGGCGATGGCGCCCGAGGCCGCGCCGAGCATGGTCGGCTTGCCGCGGAAGATCCATTCGCCGAATGTCCAGGCGCACGCAGCCATGGCCGTGCAGACGTACGTATTCAGGAATACGAGACCCGCAAAGTTGTTGGCTTCGAGACCCGAACCCACGTTGAAGCCGAACCATCCTGCCCACAGCAGCGAAGCGCCGATCATCACGTAGGGAACGTTATGAGGCGGCATTGCCTGGGTTCCGTAGCCCGTGCGCTTGCCGACGATGAGCGCGCCCATGAAGCCTGCGATGCCGGCGTTGATGTGCACCACCGTTCCGCCGGCGTAGTCGAGCGCGCCGAGCTTGAACAGGTAGCCCTCGGTGTACCAGACCATGCGCGCGATCGGCAGGTAGGAGAAGGTGAACCAGAGCACCGCCCAGATCAGCACCGCGCTGAACTTGGTGCGTTCGGCAAAGCCGCCGATCGCGAGTGCCGTGGTGATGGCGGCGAACGTGGCCTGGAAGACCACGAACAAGTACTCCGGAATCACGACTCCCTTCGTAAAGGTTGCCGCATTGGAATCGGCGGTGAGGCCGTGCATGAGGAAGCGACTGGCGTCGCCGATCCATTCGCCGGGTCCGTTGAACGCCAGGCTGTAGCCGTAGATGACCCACAGTACGGTGCACAGCGAGAAGATCACGAACACCTGCATCGACACCGACAACACGTTCTTGGAGCGGACCATGCCGCCGT
>JBDTSV010000083.1:0-5535 GCA_039930985.1 Pseudomonadota bacterium | reverse complement strand
GTGGATGGGCGGCGTCGGTCGCCGCCGGGCCCGGCGTGTGGACCAATGTCGGCATACCCGGCGCATTTGTGGGCAATGTCGAATACGTGGGCGATGGCGTGGCCATTGCGGCCACCAGTGGCGGCATCTACCGTACGACGAACCATGGAATCAGCTGGACGTTGATCCACGGCCTGGTGGCGCCCGCGGTTTTCAGCATCGCCGTGAATCCCGCCAATCCCGATCAGATTCTCGTGACGGGGGATGATGCGTTACGCAGCACCGATCGTGGCCTGTCGTTCACGCACATTGATGTGGCCGGCTCCAATTCCGCCAGCATTTTCGCGGCTGCATTCAGCCGCGACGGGTTCTACGCATGGTTGGTAGAAGACGATGGCGAAGTCCGTCGCAGCACGGACGGCGGCGCGACGTGGCAGATCTTTCCCGGAGCCTTGGCTTCCGGGGTGAATTGGTACCTCGAATCCGACCTCGCGGATCACAACACGGTCTATGCCGGCATGGGCTTGACGCTGCAGGTATCGCGCGACGGTGGCGTCACGTGGTCGCATTTGCCGGCGGATGGCATGTTCAAGCCGCGGCCCTCTCTAACTACGCCGGGCCGGGTGCTCGCCCTCCAGACGAATTCCAACGACGGCGCGCGCTGGTCGAATGACTATGGCGCCAGCTGGACCGCGTCCACGGCGCCGGCGGGCTTGTTCGCGCTGGAAACAGCTGCCAACGGCCGCGCGTTCGCGATCGGCTACAACGCGCACTTCTTTTCGTCTACTGACGATGGCGCCACCTGGACGGATCGTGGTCGCCTGCCCAACGGCTACGGTGTGAACATCGCCGTAGATCCGGCAAATCCGCAGCGCATCCTCGCGGCCACCACTGCCGGCGTGATCGGCAGCGACGACGGCGGCGCCACCTGGTCCGAGCGCAATACGGGACTGCTCGATGCGGCCGCCTGGGATATCGTGACGGCTTCAAATGGCGGCACGTCGGTATACGTGGCGACCGGCGACCTGGGCTCTATCTACCAGCGGAATCCTGCCACCGGCGGCTTCTCGGCGATCGGGCGTTCGACCGTTCCGTTGCTGGGCTACCCCGGCATGTCGAACTCCCGCATCGCCATGTCGCCGCAACAGCCCGATACGCTGTTTCTTTTGCGCGAGGGCCGGTTGGGGCGTTCGACCAACGGCGGGAGCAGCTGGGGTTCGGTGGCGATGCTGCCGCTCTCCAATGAGCTGACGATCGATCCGCAGAACGCGCAGGTGATGTACGTCACGGGACAAGACCTGCGGCGGAAATCGGTGGATGGCGGCCTGACCTGGGCGCCCTTTGGCACAGGGTTGCCAACGCTGGTTTCCAACGGATTGGGCAGGATCTATGTCGATCCTTCGAATTCCGCCAACGTCTACGCGCTGGTGATCGGGTACTCTGATGCCACCTCGCCTGTCTATCGCAGCACCGATGCCGGAGCCACTTGGACGGCAACGAATTGGCCCGGCACCCGGGAATTCACGCCACATGCGCTGGCGTTCGAGCCCGGCCGCCCCTCGACTATCTACCTCGCGGAGGAATTCGGTCCCTGGAAGTCCGTGGATTCCGGGTTGCACTGGACGCCGCTGAACGTGATGGGTGGCGGCCTCGATATCGTTGTCGACCCGCAATCACCGCAGACCGTCTACGCATCCGGCCGCTTCTCGGACGTTCGTCGTTCGGTCGATGGCGGCGCGACGTGGAACTATGTGCACGAACTCACCGCCTCGGCGTCGTCTTATCCGGGCTTCGAGCGCATGGTGCTGGTCCCCGGTTACAACGCGAAGTTGCTGGGAATCCGTTTGAACGGCGGAGTCTACGAACTGGACGTGACACCGCGTCTCGCCCTGGGTCTCTCGCCTGCAACCCTGACTGCCGGCACGGCCGGCTCGTTGGTTCTCAGCGTGGACAATCCAGGTGTCGTGACGGCTTCGCGTGTGCGCGTCACGGCCACGTTGCCGCCCTCCGCGGGCACCTACGGAGTGGTCGCGAACCTCGGATCCTGCACCGTGAACCAGCGCGAGTTGAGTTGCGACATCGGCACGCTGGCGCCTGCGGCCAGTGCCAACATCACTGTGACACTCGCGCCAACGGGCCCGGGCGTCACGAACTTCAGCGTCTCGGCATACGAGACTCTTTCTGCCGCCGGGGTGAACAGTCAGTCGCTTAACGTGCTTGCCGCGCAGAGCTCGTCTCCTTCCGGTGGCGGTGGCAACGGTGGCGGCGGCAGGTTGGACTACCTATTGCTCGTCGCGATGGCCGCGGCGTTGCTCGGACGCCGTCGAAGAACGGCGTCACGTCCGCGCCAAGGCGGTACCTACTATCGCCTTCCGCTGGAGGCCCGATGACCCACTGCCGCATCCGTGTCCCGCTGATCGCCGCGCTGCTGCTCGGCACCGGCGCATTCGCAGCCGAGCCACCAAGCCCGTTCACCTCCAAGCAGGAATACGGCGCGTTCATGCAGGGGTACTACAAGCATCCACAGCCGGAGCGCGTCGAGGCTGCCATGCGCTTCGTGGCTGGCAGCGATGTCATGACCGACGACGACACGGACCGCATGACGCAAGTGGCCTTCAGTTGCCTGTTCGCGCGCTATCCGGAGCGCAAGCCAGCCTTCAAGCAGTCCATCGCGTCGCTGGATGAGCCGGCGCGCGCGTATTTCCAGAAGGCCATCGATTCAGACCCGGCGGATCTCTTCCTGCAGGTGCTGCTTCAGCCGAAGATAAAATGACATGAGCTGGGGCTGCTACTTCGTGACCGGCGACGTGAGCTATGCGCAGGACGTCATCGTCGCGTTGAAGAATCTCGGCGAACGACAGGACCTCATGAAGTACCTCACCGCCACTTCGGCGCAGTGGTCACTGTCTGGCATCGCCAAGGATGACGCCCAGGTGCGCGCGGCACTTGAGCTGGCCGCGAAGGGCAAGAACAAGATCGTGGCCGACGCGGCGCGGGATGCGCTGCAAAAGTCGCCCGACGCGATCCGGGCCGAGACCATCGAAGTCCTCAAGGCGCAGAAAGCCGCCGGGGTGTGGAAGTAGCCGTCGACTATTGAAGCACTAGGGCGCGGACGCTGGAGCTGTTCAAGAAGGCGCTGGCCTAAGCCGGGGTCGCGGCGCCAGCGCCGCGAGGTCAAGCCGCTTGAATCACCGCTCGACGGACCGACGCCGAAAGCTCGGCGACAATGAACATGGACGCCGGGTAGAGGTAATCCTCGCCGGATTCATCGACTATTCGAACCAAGCCTTTTTTCGCCGCCACGCTGTCGCCGATCGCTTCGTAGATCTTGCGGCGCTCGAGCGATGCCTCGTAGCCGGAGTTGTCCACACAGATCACGAGATGACGTTTCGGTTTTGCCATATGTATTTGCCTCACAGGAGGCGCTTTATCTTGAATTCGCGCTTGCCGATACCACTTGCCTCGTACCAGTGTAGCTCGGCGCGGACATACTCGCCGCTACCGAGCCTGATGTCAGCGAATCCCTTGCGCTTGCGCCAGCGCCCTCGTCCGTAACGCTTAACCAGGCGCGCGCGTTCGCGGATTCCAGCGCCCTGGGAAATGGTTTCAAGGTCTGCGAGTTCGCCGATGATCACGAAGTGCATGCTGGCATCGTTTCAGGGCGAACGAAATCGGGCAACGCGCAATAGTCGGTGAATCAGCGCGTTTTTGTGATTGTCACGTGGCGAACTACGCCATTGACGTACCCGCAATCATCACTAGGGTCCTCAAGCTTTTCGCCGAAACTGCAAGATCTCTTAAATGAAGAAAGTGGAATTCGACAAATTGCTCGGGAGCGTGCAACAGGCCGGCGACATTGCAGCCGGGCGTCGTCGCGCATCGCGCGTATTTAGAGTTGCGTCAACGGACATCAAGTCACTGCGAACTCAGACGCAGCTGAGCCAGCCCGATTTCGCCGCGCTGCTGGGCGTCGAAGTCAGCACGCTGAGGAACTGGGAACAAGGACGACGCGAACCGACCGGGCCGGCCAAAGCGCTGCTGCGTGCGATCCGAAATGATCCGAAGAACGTACTCCGCGCTCTAGCCGATGCGCGTTGAGCACGGAGCCGCGCACGAAAGTCTTGCCGGCCGCGCGCAGCGTCTTGATGAGCGCCAAGAGCTCATCCGGGCGGCATCGGGCATACTCTCGCCAATGAAAATCTGGTCTTTGCTGCTGATGGCGCTGGCACCCGCGGCATTGCTCGCAGCTGTTTCGCCGCCGAACCCCGGCACCGCGCTCATCACCGGCTCCGACCGCGGTATCGGCTTCGCGTTGGTGCAGGAGTTCGAGAGCCGCGGTTGGCAGGTCATCGCCACCGCCCGGGATCCCGCGAAGGCCACCGAGCTCAATGCATTCGCGAAAGCGCATCCGAAAGTCTTGGTGGAGAAGCTCGATGTCACCGACACGGTGGGAATCGACGCGCTGGCGATGAAGCTGAAAGATCGTCCCATCGATGCGTTGGTCAACAACGCGGGCATTGCCGGTACCGCCGATGGCCAGCGGCTCGACAAGCTCGATCAGGATGAATTTGTCCGCGTACTGCGTGTGAACGGTTACGGACCCCTGCGGATTTCGGCCGCGTTTCTCGACCACGTGGCGGCCAGCAAGCAGCGCAAGATCATCGGCATCAGCAGCGGGTATGGCTCTGTCGCTTCGGTGGAATCACTGGCGAGTGCCGGGTATCCCAGCTCGTACTTCTACGCCATGAGCAAGGCCGCGCTGAACATGGGCCTGCGAGAGTTCGCGCTGGACCCCGGGGCAAAGCGCGGCGTGACCACGGTGCTGATCTCACCCGGCGCCGTGGATACCGACATGCAGCGCGCCATACGTTCGGACATGGCGCAGGCGGGCAAGCCGATCACGGTGCCGACTCGCACGCCCGCCGAGGTCGCGCATGCCATGGTGCTGGCCATCGAGCAGCTGACGCCAGAGCAGAACGGCAAGTTCTATTCGCTGACGGGGAAGGAAGTGCCTTGGTGAGGGCAAGGCTGCGGCGGTACCGCACGCGATAGCAAAGCGGCCCACCAGCAGCCGACTCTCTGCGATTTCTGCAGCGAATCGCCGGGCTCTCGAAGCTTAACTACCGCATTCACGCCAATGCCGTGAAGGCCCTTCGAACGTTGCAGCGGCCGCGCTAGAATCTTTCCCCATCACTTTTTCGCCTTGGGGGTCTGTCATGTGCGAGCGCGATTCGAATGACGATATTCTTCGCGGCAACGAACTCTCACGCCGCCGGTTCGGCGCTTTGGGGTTAGGCGCGACATTGGCCGCCATGCTGCCCACGATCGCGTCGGCCGCCGAAGTCTCGGAGTCTGAAGTTACGATCAAGACTCCCGACGGCACCTGCGATGCGCACTTCGTGCATCCCGCCAAGGCCACGGCCGCGGTGCTGGTGTGGCCAGACATCTTCGGTCTTCGCCCCGCCTTCCGCGCCATGGGTAAGCGGCTGGCGGAATCCGGGTATGCCGTGCTCACGGTCAACCCCTTCTATCGTTCAATCAAGGGAACGCCTGCCA
>JBDTSV010000082.1:0-7947 GCA_039930985.1 Pseudomonadota bacterium | reverse complement strand
CCTTTCCTTCCGGCGCAAGTTCCGCGGTCAATGCCACCACGGTTTCGCCAATGAGTTGGTCGGACGACGGCGCGAGGTGCACGATGCGTCCCGCGGGCGCAACGCCAGAGTCGTATGAGACCACCTTGATGCCGCGTTCGCGCGCCCGCTTGAGCGTCGGCACCAGCGCGTCGGGATCATTCGCAGAAATGGCGATCGCATCCACGCGTTGCGCGATCAGTGAATTCAGGACTTCAATCTGGCCTTCGGCGGTGGGCGTGGTCGGTCCCGTGAAGATGACGTCGGCGTCGAGCTCCTTGCCAGCCTCTTCGGCGCCTTTATGCACCGCGTCGAAGAAGCCGTTGCCCAGCGACTTGGCGACCACGCCAATGCGGGTGCGCGCGGGTTGGTCGGGCGCAGGCTTGCTGCCGCAAGCGGACAGGCAAACGGCGAGCAGTGCGGCACCCGCAATCAGAATTCTGCGCTTCAACTTCAGTCCCCCGGGTCGCGCTCAGGCGAGTTTTTGCAATTCGTCTTCTTCCGTCACCTTGGCGACGATGACCTTGATGCCCGCGCTGCGGAAATCTTCGAGTTCTTCGGCCTTGGCGCCATCGTCGGTGACGACAGTGTTGATGCGATCGAGGCCCGCCACGATCATTGCCGACCTGCGCCGCAATTTGGAGCTGTCCGCCATCACGATGACGTGCTCGCTGCGTTTCAGTAGTTTGGTCTGCGCCTGCACGATGAGTGGGTCCGCCTCCATCATGCCGAAGCGGTTCAGGCCATAGCAGCCGACAAAGAGCTTGTTGCCCCAGAAGCTTTCGATGGTGTCGTTCTCGAACGGCGACAATATGATGTTCTGCTCGCGGAAAATGGTGCCGCCGGGCAGCGTGATGCGATTGCGGCTGGTGGCAAACAGTTTCGCGGCGATCGGGAACGAGTTGGTCAGGATGTCGAGATCCGAGTTCTCGAGAAATTCCACCAGTGCGAACGTGGTCGTGCCGCCATTGATGATGATACTTTCGCCCGGAGCTATCAGCTCGGCTGCGGCGCGCGCGATCGCCCGCTTCTGGGGCACGTTCACGTCCTGGCTCATCGCGAATGGCATGCCCACCAGATGCGGCTGATGGCGCGGGCGCACGGCTTCAGCGCCGCCACGGATGCGCTTCACTTCGCCGCGCTCGGCGAGCGAATTGATGTCGCGGCGGATGGTGGCCTCGGAAGCGCCGAGCAGATCGAGCAGATCGCCCACGCTTACGATGGAACGCTCATCGACGAGCTTCAGAATCAGGTTGTGGCGCTCTTTTTCCAGCATGTCATCACCCTCGACCTTGTGCGTGATCGATTATGAACGTGATTGATTGTATATGACGGCTTCGTGTGTTAAACAGCCTCACCGTAAAACGAGGCTGGACGTGCGTACTTTAGCGCCGTTCAGAGCGGAGACATTGGATGACTGTGGTTCAGATGGCGCCCCAGGCGTCACTCGAAATCGAAAATCGCTGGGATGACGGCCATGCTGCTCAGCTCTCAACTGCCGAGCTGCTGCTCTACCGTTCCAACCTGCTGGGCGGCGACAAGCGTATTACCAACTTCGGCGGCGGCAACACGTCGGCGAAGATCAAGGATCAGGATCCACTCACCGGCCGCGAGGTCGAAGTTCTCTGGGTGAAGGGATCGGGCGGCGATCTCGGCACCATGAAGCTCGATGGTTTCTCCACCTTATATATGGAGAAGTTTCTCGCGCTGGAGAAGTTCTACGGTTCTTCGAAAGAATCCGGCCAGGACCCCGACAGCGCGCTGGTGCCGCTATACGCGCACTGCGCGTTCAACCTGAATCCGCGCGCGGCCAGTATCGACACACCGCTGCATGGCCTGGTCAACCGGGCGCATGTCGATCACATGCATCCCGATGCATTGATAGCCATCGCCGCTTCCGCGGATTCGAAAAAGCTGACCGAAGAGATCTTTGGCGGTGAGATTGGATGGTTGCCCTGGATTCGCCCGGGTTACGAACTCGGCCTTCGATTGCGGGAGCTCACACAGAAGAACCCCAAGCTCAAGGGCGCGGTGCTCGAAGCGCACGGCCTGTTCACGTGGGCGGACACTTCCAAAGCCTGTTACGAAAACACTCTCGACACCATCAGTCGTGCCAGCAACTGGCTGGCCACCAACAGCCGTGGCAAGCGTCCGTTCGGCGCCGTCGCCACGCCGGCTGTGACTATCGATCGACGCCGCGAAATTGCGGCGGGAATCATGCCGATCATTCGTGGAATGATTTCTGGCGCGCATGGAGTGGGGACAGGCACCGACGCTGCGCCAGTCCCCGCACTAAAAGTGGGTCATTTCGATGACTCCGAGACGGTGCTGGATTTCGTCGGCGGGGACAAGCTCGCCGGCCTCGCCGCGCTCGGCACCTCCTGCCCCGATCACTTCCTGCGCACGAAGATCTGGCCGCTGGTGCTGCCCTTCGATGCGGCGCGCGACACGGTGGAACAACTCGCCGCGCGCGTGAAACCCGCGATCGAGGCATACCGCGAGCGGTACGCGGGTTACTACGACCGCTGCAAGCGGCCAGGCTCGCCGAAGATGCGCGACGCCAATCCGGTGGTCTACCTCGTGCCCGGCGTCGGCATGATTACTTTTGCCGCTGACAAAGCCACGGCCCGCATCGCCGGCGAGTTCTATGTAAATGCCATCAACGTGATGCGCGGCGCGGCCAGTGTCTCGAACTACCGTGGCCTCCCGGAGCAGGAAGCGTTCGACATCGAATACTGGGATCTCGAAGAAGCCAAGCTGTCGCGCATGCCGAAGCCGAAGGCCCTGGCCGGGCGCGTTGCGCTGATCACCGGCGGTGCCGGCGGCATCGGCCTAGCCACTGCGCGGCGGCTCATGGACGAAGGCGCATGCGTAGTGCTCTGCGATATCGATCGTGAAGCGCTCGCCCAGGCGGAAACCGAACTCCGGAAGAAATACAGCGCCGACGCCGTCGCCAGCTCGTGGGTCGACGTCACACGCGAAGAAGCGGTGATTGCCGGCTTTCGCGACAGTGCCTGGAAATTCGGCGGCGTCGACATCTGCATTTCGAACGCTGGTATTGCCTCGGCGGCGCCAGTGGAGGACACGACGCTCGCGCTCTGGCAGAAGAACATGGACATCCTCGCGACCGGATACTTCCTGATTGCGCGTCAGGCATTCCTGCTGTTCAAGTCCCAGGGCATCGGTGGTTCGATCGTATTCATTGGCTCGAAAAACGCCCTCGCCGCCTCTCCTGGCGCTGCCGCCTATTGCACGGCAAAAGCCGCCGAGCTGCACCTGGCGCGCTGCCTGGCACTCGAAGGCGCGCCGCTCGGCATTCGCGTGAACGTGGTCAATCCCGACGCCGTGCTGCGTGGCTCGCGCATCTGGCAGGGTGAGTGGGCGCAACAGCGCGCGGCCCAGTACAAGAAGAGCGTCGATGAGCTCGAATCGGTGTATCGCGAACGCAGCTTGCTCAAGCGCAGCGTGTACCCGGAAGACGTGGCCGAAGCCGTGGCATTCTTTGCCTCCGAGCGTTCCGCCAAGTCCACGGGCAATATCGTGAATGTCGATGCCGGCAATGCCGGTGCATTCACGCGCTAGCGATTCCGGGGGATTCATGAACTACGCCGATCCGCGCGACGCAAACAACATTGCGTCGGCCAATCAGTCGCAGGTTGCCGCGCAAGCGGCCGACTATGCCGCTCTCGGCGCGCAGCTCGAACGCCGTGGAATCAGGATTGACGACATCACCCGTGCCGTTTCCGGCTTCAAAGTAGCCGTTCCTTCGTGGGGCGTGGGCACGGGCGGCACCCGCTTCGGCCGCTTCCCCGGGCCCGGTGAACCACGCAATGTGTTCGAGAAACTCGAGGACTGCGCCGTCATCCACAAGCTGACGGGCGCGACACCAACGGTGTCGCTGCACCTGCCCTGGGACCGTACCGACGACTTCAGGGCGCTGCGCGAGCACGGCGCCGCGCTCGGCCTCGAGTTCGACGCGATGAACTCGAATACTTTTCAGGATCAGATCGGCCAGCCGCTTTCATACAAGCACGGCAGCCTCACCCACACCGATGCTGCGGTTCGCGACCAGGCGGTGGCTCACAACATCGATTGCATTGCCGCCGGCAAGCTGCTCGGTTCAAAGGCTTTGACCGTGTGGATCGGCGATGGCGCCAATTTTCCCGGCCAGTCGCATCTCGGCCGCGCGTTCGAGCGCTATCTCGAATCCACGAAGTCCATTTACGCGGCGCTCCCGGACGACTGGCGCATGTTCATCGAGCACAAGATGTACGAGCCGGCGTTTTACGCCACCGTCATCCAGGACTGGGGCAGCTCGCTCATGGCGGCGCAGACGCTGGGGCCAAAAGCGTTCTGTCTGGTGGATCTCGGCCATCACGCGCCGAATGTAAATATCGAGATGATCGTGGCGCGGCTGGTGCACGCCCAGCGTCTCGGCGGATTCCACTTCAACGATTCGAAGTACGGCGACGACGATCTCGACGCGGGCTCCATCGACCCATTCCGCCTGTTCCTGGTTTTCAATGAGCTGGTGGAAGCGCAGCTCGCCAAGGCGCCTAACTTCAGGCCGGCGCACATGCTCGACCAGTCGCACAACGTCACGGACCCCATCGAAAGCCTCATGACCAGCGCCATCGAGCTGCAGCGCGCGTATGCGCAGGCGCTGATCGTCGATCGCAAGGCGCTCCACGAAGCTCGCATTGGCAATGATGTGCTCATGGCGGCGCAGACGCTGAAGCGCGGCTTCACCACCGACGTTTCCCCGATCCTGGCGCAGGCGCGCGTGACCAAGGGATCGGCCATCGATCCAGTCGCGGTGTATCGCAGGAGCGGATATCGCGCCAAGTGCGCAGAAACGCGGCCAGGCAAACAGGGTCTCGGTGGTGGCATAGTGTAAGAAGAATGGGGACACACCTCCTTCTTTGACGCCGAGCCATCTACTTCCACTTCACGAGACTCGTGCCGTTTGCCCGCGTGGCGGGCAAATCAGCAATGTCATCACGGTCACTTATGGTCCTCAATAGCATCGAAGACTTACGCCAGGCCGCGCGCCGCCGCGTGCCGCGCGCCATCTTCGATTACGCCGATCGCGGCTCCTACGACGAAGTCACCTTCAACCGCAATCTCGCCGACCTCGCCGCCATCCAGCTGCGCCAGCGTGTCATGGTCGACGTATCCAGACAGCAGCTCGCCACCACGGTTCTAGGCGAACACTGGGAGATCCCGGTTGGCATCGGTCCCACGGGTCTAACCGGCCTCTTTCATGCCAATGGCGAGATGTTAGGTGCGCGCGCCGCGCAGGCTTTCGGCGTCCCGTTCTGCCTGAGCACCATGTCCATCTGCTCGATAGAAGACGTGCGCAGCGCCGTGCAAAAGCCGTTCTGGTTCCAGCTCTACCTGATGCGTGATCGCAGCTTCAATGCCGAGCTGCTCGAGCGCGCGCTGGCTGCGAACTGCTCGGCCATCATGCTCACGGTCGACATGCCGGTGCAGGGCCTTCGCCGGCGCGATCCGAAGAATGGACTTTCGATTCCGCCAAAGCTCACGCTCAAGAACATGTTCGAAGTCGCCATGCGTCCGGCCTGGGCGCTGAAGGTGCTCACCGGGCGACGCCGAACCTTCGGCAATCTCGAGGCGCGCATGAAAGGCACGGGTGGACTCAAGACGCTATCCGAATGGATTGCACAGCAATTCGATCCCTCGGTGACCTGGAAAGACCTCGCGTGGCTGCGTGAACGCTGGCCGCGAAAGATCATCATCAAGGGCATCCTCGACGCGGACGATGCGCGTCTCGCCTGCGAGTACGGTGCCGATGCGCTGGTGGTGTCGAACCACGGCGGCCGCCAGCTCGACGGCGCGCGTTCGACCATCTCGGCGCTTCCGGAAGTTGTCGAAGCGGTGGCCGGCCGCTGCGAGGTGTTGTTCGATGGCGGTGTGCGCTCTGGACAAGACGTTCTCAAGGCTCTGGCGCTTGGCGCCAAGGGCTGTCTCATCGGCAAGGCATTTCTCTACGCGCTGGCCGCGCGCGGCGAGGCCGGCGTCACGCTGGCGCTCGACATCATCCGCAAGGAGCTCGGCGTGAGCCTGGCGCTGACCGGCGCCAACGACGTGCGCAAGGTCACGCGCGACATTCTGATCCCGCGCTAACCAGCCACGCGGAAGGTTTGCCGCGGCCGCCAAACCGGGCAACGATCGGCGGATCCGAGTCGGCTGCGGCAAAGTAGATAGGTGGAACGCCGCCAGCGAAGGGATGCTGGCGGCGCTCCGATTGTCGAAAAGCACACAGAGCGCGGACAAGGTGCACTTCTCGGACTCAGTGGGGACTTGCGCCAAGCTCCCGAAAAACAGGGTGGTCGTATCATTTGGTAGCGGCCACAATCGATCATTAGTGGTCATGATCGATCAAATCAGTGCGCTTTTTATCACGAATCAGGCAATGCGGCGACCAAAAATCATATTTTTCGCTTCATACGCCCTGCGTTGCAGGCTACACAGCTGTTAACGCTACCGGCCAGAATAATTTCGCGGGTAGCAAAACGATTCAGTGATAAAGCAAATCGACTCGGCGAATTGCGAGCCAATGACGGCCGAACCAGCCGCCGGCGCCTCAACTAGGAGAGCGTTGCCCGTGGCGACGCGAGTTCCGCCGCTTGCCGGAGCGCCTCGATGAGGCTGCGTTCGTCGGCAATGCCTTTGCCCGCGATGTCGAAGGCGGTACCGTGATCGACCGAAGTGCGCACGACCGGAAGTCCGACCGTGATATTCACGCCAGCCTCCAGTCCCAACACCTTGATGGGTCCGTGACCCTGGTCGTGATACATCGCAACGACGATGTCGTAGTCGCCGCGCGCGGCGAGGAAGAACAGCGTATCGGCCGGCAGTGGCCCGCGCACGTCCCAGCCACGGGCAACGGCATTCTTCACCGCCGGATCGATCTTGGCGGCTTCCTCGCCGCGGCCAAACAATCCGTTCTCGCCGGCGTGCGGATTGATTCCGCAGACGCCGATGCGCGGCTGCTCGATTCCGGCGCGCACCAGCGTGTCATGCGCGCGCCCGATGACGCGCTCGACGAGCGCGGCATCTATGCGCTCGATCGCATCCAGCAATCCCATGTGCGTGGTCACGTGAATGACGCGCAGGCGCGGCGCCACCAGCATCATCGACACCTCCGCGGTGCCGGTGAGCGCCGCCAGTAGTTCGGTGTGCCCCGGATACTTGTGGCCGGCGGCCTGCAGCGCTTCCTTGCTGAGCGGCGCGGTACAGATGGCCTGCGCTGCACCGCGCTCGACGATGCGCACGGCTCGTTCGACGTAACGGAAGGCCGCTTCGCCGGCGATCGCCGACGTTTTGCCGAAAGGCAGGTCGGCGGGAATGAGGTTCAGGTCGATGCATTCCACGTTGCCATGCCCGTAGGAAGCTTCAGCGGGATCATCGAGGCTTTCCACCCGGAGGTTGCTGCGTACCAGCGTTCCCGCGACACGCAACCGCTCACCATCGCCAATCACCAGTGGATTGCAGAACGCGCGCACGTCAGGCGACGCCAGCGCCTTCATGATGATTTCGGGCCCGATGCCGGCGGCATCACCCATGGTGATCGCAACTATTGGAAGGCTCATGCCACAGCGCCGGTCTGCCTGATGAAGCGCAATCGGGAGATGACGCGCTTCAAACACTCTTCGTTGCCAAACCCGCCTGCCTTGGTGACCGCGGGAACCGAAACTTCGCCGAGTGTAAGGCCGAGAGGAATGCCGGGTTCGATCTCATCCACAAGTCGTAGGCCTTCGACCCCGAGATGCGCCAGCAATGCCGCCGCGGTTTCACCGCCGGTGGCAACCAGCGCGCTGGCCTGGCGCGCAACCGGTGCGAGTATTCGTGCCAGAGAGGATACGAGCTGAGAATTGCCGTCGGTGGCCAACGTTTGCGCGATAT
>JBDTSV010000081.1:0-17375 GCA_039930985.1 Pseudomonadota bacterium | reverse complement strand
GCCGACCGGCGCGAAGTCACGCTTGTCGAGCAGGTTGAGATCGATTTCGTGCGCGCGAGCCGCCGTATGCAGGCTCACGGGGATATGAATAAGACTGAAGCTGATGGCGCCGTTCCACAGGCCGCGCGCACCGCGCTTCGGTTTCTCTTCGTCGCTGTTGCCGTTTTGCCTTGATTTAGCCATGACCGCTCTCCACCTGGACCAATTCGGGTTCGCGCGGAACCGCGGGTTTGCGCATTTCCTGCGCAAGGCTCGGGCGCTGGCGCTTCTTCGGTGAGTCGATCGCTACCCAGGCGCCCGTGGCGATGGAGCGATGGATAGCTTCCACGATGGCGACGTCGATGAGGCCTTCGACCCCGGAAGGTTCGGGTTTTCGGTTGTCGCGCACGCACTGCGCGAAATGAATCAGCTCGGGCGCGAACTGATCGCTCTTGGCGAACTTCTTCTTGCGCTTCTTTTCGCCGACTTGGAGCTCGTAGCTCAAGCCCGCGGCGTATTCGTAGGCAGGATCGACGACCACGCTGCCTTTGGTGCCGACGATCTCGTAGCGTGAACGATCGGCCGCGCCGAAGCTGCAGATGAAATTCGCGGCGCGTTCGCGCGGGAATTTCATGACGACATGGACAGTTTCCGGCACTTCCGCAAAGCGCGCATCGCCGCTGTTGGTGGTCGTCGCCCAAAGCTGGGTGGGCTCGTCGGCGAACACATACCTCGCGGCATTCTGACAATAGATGCCGATGTCCCATTCGGGACCACCGCCGAGTTCGCGTTTGACCCGGATGTTGTTCGGCTTCACCTGCATGGAAAACTGGGAATCGAAGTAGCGCGCCTCACCGATGCGCTTCTTGCGCACGATGTCCGCGACTTCGAGATTGCAACGTTCGAAGTGCAGTCGATAGGCGGTCATGAGGTGCACACCGTTGCGCTCGCATGCTGTGATCATGCGTTCGCAATCCTGCACCGTGGTTGCCAGCGGCTTCTCGCAGAGCACGTGCAATCCGGCTTCGGCGGCGCGGATGGTCCAGGCGGCGTGCATCGTGTTGGGCAACGCGATATAGACCGCATCGATTTCGCCGCCCGAGAACAGGTCGCGAGCCTCGTGGTACGAACACAGGGTTTTCACGCCATATCGTCGACCGAGTTGTTTGAGCTTGGCGGGCGTGTCGGAGACGAGCGCCGCAAGCTCGACGTGTGGGCGTGCGTGCCTGAACGCCGGAAGGACGGCGGCCTGCGCGATGTGGCCGAGACCGACGACCGCGAAGCGCAAGGGACGCGCTGATCTGGTGGCCCTCTTCATTGAGGCAGTAGAAGCGCCGCCGGGAACTGCCGATATCAGCCAAGCACTCGCCAGCGTGTCGGAATTGTGCCGCCCGCCGTTTTTACGGGTAGCGCTGTAACCAGGTCGCGCGCCGCACCCCCACGGTCTCGCCACTGCGGGACAGCGGGATGGAATAGTTGAGCGCGTGTGTGCTCATGATCTCGAGCGAGGAACTGACGCCATTCGGGCGCGCATAGACGAGGAAGTTGCCGGTGTCGCTCAGGTCATAAAAGAACGACGTGACGTCCGGACGAACGAAGCTGTCCGAGAACAGGAAAGGGTCTCCATTGCCATCGAGGGGAAGCAGGTAGTTCCGGCCCACCTGACCCTGGACGGTCGGGACGCCGTTGTTGTCGAAATAGGCAATCGCGCCACGCATGGCATCGTGCGCAAACATCCACATGCCTTGTTTGGCCGCGGCTTCACCTGGTGGGGCGAGCAATCGCGGCACACCGGGACTGGATGAATCGACGGCGTATGCCCGCTGCGTGACGTAGTCGGACGTAAAGACGCGATAGATCATCGTGCGATTGTCGGACGCAAACGTGCACTGCGAGGTTCTGTCCATGACCGGGGTAACCGGCGTCGCCGATGCGGGATTTCCCAGGTCCATCGTATAAAAGCGCGACGGTCCATCGATCGTGGTGGTCGTGGGTTCATAGAACGCATAGCACATGCGGCTGAAGTCCGGGCTTGGCCAGCCCGTGCCATTCATGCCGCGATCAGGAGGAAAGGCGTAGCGGACGACGTGAAATTCGCCAGGGATCTGGCGGTCATAGGCCAGCAGATTGATCGGGTAGCTAGTGCCGATACGCACCTGCTCGCCGTAATAGATGTAGCGTGGATCGCGGCCGAAGTAGAAGCCTTCGCCGGCGCCGTAGTCGCTCGGGGAGTAGGTGCGTCCGATCCGGGTGAGCGTGCTCATGTCGGACGCGTTGCCGAGAAATGCAGTCTCCGCCAGAGTGCCATCGCGCGGTACGTTGCCGGCGGTCTGCCCCGTGACCATTACCAGATTCGGTTCGAAGGGATGAAAGATTGCGAAGCGAACGTCGACGAGGTCCGGCATGAGGCTGGCGATCTGGGTGACGACGCCGGTCGCGTTGTTCACCATGAATATCTGTTTGGCTGGGCCCGACCACTGATCGGTGACGGTCATGAAGCTGCCGTCGGTATTGAGGTATGCCCAGACGCTGCGACCTGCAGGCGGCGACTTGAGGGCCGAGGTGTAGCGGAGGGCGGCGACGGCCGACCCATCGAGAGGTTTCACGTAGACCCGCATGGCGTCGTTGCCATCGACGACATAGACGACTTTGGTCAGGTCTCCAGACCACGAGTAGAAGATGATGTTGGACCCGGGAGGCAGGTCGTCGCTGAGGCGTCGCACTTCGAGGCCATCGAATACGTGCAACTCGGTGACGCCGGGTTTGGTGTAGTCGGAAAGGAAAAGGAGATTTTGGAATCCACCGATGAGGGCGCGTACCGTCGCGACATTGGAATCCGCACTGCCGTCGTTCACCCGGTAGGTGAACTCGATAGGCCCCAGGTAATCGTTGGTCGGTTCGAACATGAGCTGGCGAGTGGTCGGGTTGACCATCACCGCGCCGCCCTGTGGCTGCGTGATCACCGTCGGCATCAAAGTGTCGCCATCCACATCGAGGTCATTCGTGAGCACTGGCAGCGCGACAGCCTGGCCTGCCGTCGCGGCGACGCGCAGGGTGTCGTCGTGCGCAGCGGGAGGGTCATTCAACGGCAGCACGGTGATGTTCACGATCTGAGCGCCGGACGCGATACCGGAAGCATTCTCGACGAGGCGGACCTGCACCTGGTCGGCGCCGGCATAGTCGGCAGTCGGTGTGTAGGTCAGGGCGCCCGATACGGTAAGCGTGACGTTGCCGTGGGCGGTGCCCGGCACGAGCTGGAATGTGAATGCGTCATTCTCGAGGTCGGTGCCGGCAAGCTGCGTGCTGAGCGAGTCGTCTTCGTTCACGGACAGTTGCCTGGTCGTGAGCGCAGGTGCGTCGTCGACTGCGGTGACCGTGACAGCGATCGTGCCCGAGCTTTGTGCGCCAGCGTTGTCGCTCACTGTGATTCCGAGCGTGTCGGCCCCCGAGTAGTTGGCGGCCGGCGTATAGGTGAGAATCCCGGCGGCAGTCAACGTCGCGGTGCCGTGCTGCGGGTTGCCGGTGAGCGCGAACGTGACCGGATTGTTGTCCGGATCGGTAGCGGCGAGCTGTGCCGAAGTGGTGACGTCTTCATTGGTGGCGACGGCCACTGCAGTCAGGGAAGGCGGGTGGTTGTTGGCGGGCGGCGTCACGGGTGGGGAGGTATCTCCCCCACCACCACAGCCAGCAGCGAGTACAACGAACACAGAGAAAGCCACCAGGTGCGCTGGCGGCCTGAATTGCATGACCATGATTTGAACCCGACGAGCTACTCCCGCGCGAACCCTAGCAAAATTCGTGATTCGCGCGCCGTGCGCTGTGCCGCGATTGATTATGTGCACCCCCTTTGGCAGGATGCGCGGCCTTGCAACCGCTTGATCTATTTTAAGAAACGCTCATGCCAGTCATCACGCTGCCCGACGGCAGCCGCAAAGAATTCGACCGGCCCGTCACGGTCGCTGAGGTCGCCGCGAGCATTGGCGCGGGCCTTGCCAAGGCGGCCCTAGCGGGGCGCGTGAACGGCAAGCTCGTGGACACGTCTTTTGTGATCGAGCAGGACGCCACGCTGTCGATCGTCACCGAAAAAGATCCGGCGGCGCTCGAGGTCATCCGCCATTCCACCGCGCACCTGCTGGCCATGGCGGTGCAGGCTATCTACCCGAAGGCGCAGGTGACCATCGGCCCCGTCATCGAAGACGGCTTCTTCTACGACTTCGCTTTCGAGCGTCCGTTCACGCCCGAAGATATCGAGAAAATCGAAGCGAAGATGAAGGAAATCGCCGGGGCCGACCTCAAGGTCACGCGGCGCGTCATGGAACGCGATGCGGCCGTGGCGCTGTTCCAGGGGATGGGCGAGAAGTACAAGGCCGAGATCATCGCCAGCATTCCGTCGAATGAGCCCATCGGCCTGTATGGCCAGGGGGAATGGTTCGACCTCTGCCGTGGTCCGCACGTGCCGTCCACCGGCAAGCTGAAAGCGTTCAAGCTCATGAAGGTGGCCGGTGCCTATTGGCGCGGCGATTCACGCAACGAGATGCTTCAGCGCATTTACGGCACCGCGTGGCTCAATGACAAGGACCTGGCGGCGTATCTGCATCGTCTCGAAGAAGCTGAGAAGCGCGACCATCGTCGCATCGGCAAGGACCTCGATCTGTTCCACTTCCAGGAAGAAGCTCCGGGTGCCGTGTTCTGGCATCCGAAGGGCTGGCGCGTGTTCCAGCAGCTGATCGGCTACATGCGCAAGCGCCAGGACGCTGCCGGTTATGGCGAGGTGAATGCGCCGGAAATCATGGAGGCCTCGCTGTGGCAGAAGTCGGGCCACCTCGAGAAGTTCGGCGAGAACATGTTCCTGACGAAGACGCCCGACGACCGCGTGTTCGCCATCAAGCCCATGAACTGCCCGGGCCACATCCAGATCTTCAACCAGGGCATCCGCAGCTACAAAGACCTGCCGATCCGCTTCGCGGAGTTCGGCAAGGTGCATCGCTACGAGCCCTCGGGCGCGCTGCACGGCCTGATGCGCGTGCGCGCGTTTAACCAGGACGACGCCCACGTGTTCATCACCGAGAATCAGATCACCGACGAATCGGTGCTGATCATCAAGCTGCTGCTCTCTATCTATAAGGACTTCGGCTTCGACGACGTCGCCGTGAAGTTTGCCGACCGGCCGCCGAAGCGCGTGGGATCGGACGAGATCTGGGACAAGTCGGAAAAGGCGCTCAAGGCCGCCGCCGCCGCCGCCGGCATCGAATGCGACTACAACCCGGGCGAGGGCGCCTTTTACGGGCCGAAGCTGGAATTCCACCTCAAGGACGCCATTGGCCGGACCTGGCAGTGCGGCACCCTCCAGGTGGACCTGAATCTGCCCGGCCGGCTCGGGGCGCACTACATCGACGAACACAGCCAGCGGCAGACTCCAGTGATGCTCCACCGGGCCATTTTTGGCTCCTTGGAGCGCTTTTTCGGCATCCTTTTGGAACATCACGCGGGGAAATTGCCCGCCTGGCTGGCTCCGACACAGGCCGTGGTGATGACCATCACCGACCGCCAGGACGCCTATGTTCAACGAGTTGCGGAAACTCTTAGAAATCAAGGGATTCGCACAGAGATTGACTTGCGCAACGAAAAGGTGGGCTTTAAGATTCGCGCCCACACGCTGCAGCGCGTCCCCTATTTATTGGTGGCGGGCGACAAGGAAGTGGCGGCGAATCAGATTTCTGTGCGTTCCTTGAGTGGCAAGGATCTCGGCACGATGTCCCCGGAAGACTTTGTTAGTCGGCTCCGCGTGGAAGTCGAGAGCCACGGTCGCACGTTTTTGGAGGATTGATTTATCGCTATTGCAGCCAAGCGCGTTCGACGCAACGAGGAGATCGCGTCACCGAAGGTGAGAGTTATTGGGGCCGATGGCGGCCAGGTCGGGGTGCTAACCAGATTCGAAGCACTCGATCTCGCGAAGAGCGCCGGGCTCGATCTCGTCGAAGTGTCGCCGCAGGCCGATCCGCCTGTGGTGCGCGTGATGGACTTCGGCAAATTCCTGTTCGAACAGAACAAGAAATCTCATGCCGCGAAGCGCAAGCAAAAGCAGATACAGATCAAAGAGATCAAGTTTCGTCCCGGTACTGATGAGAATGACTACCAGATCAAACTGCGTAACATCATTCGCTTCCTGACCGAGGGTGATAAGGCCAAGGTAACTTTACGTTTCCGCGGCCGTGAGATGGCGCATACAGAAATTGGCCGGAAATTGCTGGACAGGCTGGTGGCAGATCTTCGCGATCACGCGGCGATCGAGCAGAACCCGCTGATGGAAGGCAGGCAGATGGTCATGATGTTTGCGCAAAAAAAGAAGTAACCCGCCGGCCCTTAAAAGTTGGTGGATTCGCCCGTAGCGGGTGTGTCGCTCACGCGATGCGCCTAGTGACCGGGGCCACAATTGGATCAGTAAAGATCCTGGAGTTGATGTATGCCCAAGTTGAAGACCAACCGGGCTGCGGCCAAGCGTTTTCGCAAAACGGCGAACGGATTCAAATCCGGTTCGGCAGGCCGCCGCCACAATCTCGGCCACAAGCCTCGTAAAACCAAGCGCCAGCTGCGCTCCGGCGGTTCCTCGCTCGTTCACAAGAGCGACCACGGCCGTGTCGTCCAGCTCTTACCGAACGCCAAGTAAGTTCGGTCGCCTAACTAATCGAGGTTTATTTCCATGGCACGAGTCAAACGAGGCGTTACCGCCTCAGCACGTCACAAGAAGATCCTGGGCAAGGCGAAGGGCTATTACAACGCCCGCCGCAAGGTATTCCGTACCGCCAAGCAGGCCGTCATCAAGGCTGGCCAGTATGCGTATCGTGATCGCCGCGCCAAGAAGCGCGACTTCCGCGCACTGTGGATCACCCGCATCAACGCCGCTGCGCGTGAATTCGGCATGAGCTACAGCAAGATGATCAGCGGCATCAAGAAAGCCGGCATCGAGATCGATCGCAAGATGCTCGCCGATCTCGCCGTCAATCAACCGGAAGGTTTTGCGGTCATCGCGAAGCAGGCAAAGGCCGCGCTAGATAAAGCCGCCTAACGGCCGGCTTCATGAGCGCGGACGCTCCCAAGGACCTCGAGGCGCTGCGAGCGGACACGCTCGGCGCCATCTCTTCGAGCGCGGACGTTTCCGCGCTCGAAGAAGTGCGGGTGCGCACGCTCGGCAAGAGTGGCTGGCTCACCGGCAGGCTCAAGGACCTTGGCAAGCTCGATGCCGACCAGCGCAAGGAAGCCGGCGCGCTCATCAATCGCCTGAAGGAAGAATTCCTCGGGGTAATTGAGGCAAAGCGCGCGCAGCTCGAACAGGCGGTTGTCAGCGCGCGGCTCGTGCGCGAGCGCATCGACGTCACGCTGCCGGGGCGCGGCGAAGTGCGCGGTGGCCTGCATCCAGTCACGAAAGTGAGGCTGCGCATCGAGCAGCTGTTCCGCCAGGCGGGTTTCGAAGTGGCCACCGGCCCCGAGATCGAAGACGACTTTCACAATTTCGAAGCGCTCAACATTCCCGCCGATCATCCGGCGCGTGCGATGCACGACACCTTCTATTTTCCGGACGGGAAGCTGCTGCGCACGCACACCTCGCCGGTCCAGATCCGCGCCATGCTCGGGGGCAAACCTCCGTTTGCGCTGATCGCCCCAGGCCGCGTGTATCGCAACGATCACGACGTCACGCATTCGCCGATGTTCCACCAGGTCGAAGGGCTGGTGGTGGACGAGGGCGTCACCTTCGCGAACATGAAGGCCATGCTGCACGGATTCCTCGAGGCGTTCTTCGAGCGTGATCTGCAAATGCGGCTGCGCCCGTCGTACTTCCCGTTCACCGAGCCGTCCGCGGAAGTCGACATGAGCTGCGTGCTGTGTGGCGGCGCGGGGTGCCGCGTGTGCAAGCACACCGGCTGGCTCGAAATTTCCGGCTGCGGCATGGTGCACCCGAAGGTGCTCGAGGCCGGCGGCATCGACCCCGAGAAGTACACCGGCTATGCCTTCGGCATGGGCATCGATCGCCTCGCCATGCTTCGTTACGGTGTGAATGACCTGCGCCTGTTCTTCGAGAACGATCTGCGCTTCCTTGCGCAGTTCAGGGCGGGCTGATGCGCGTTCCCCTTTCATGGCTGCGCGACTTCGTGGAGGTGCCGTGGCCGGCGAAGGAGCTCGGCTCGCGGCTGACCATGGCGGGCTTCGAGCTCGAGGCACTGGAGACCGCCGCGCCCGCGTTTTCAGGCGTAGTGGTCGGCGAAATCGTCGAAGCGGTCAAGCATCCGCAGGCCGAGAAGCTGCAGGTCTGCAAGGTACGTACTGGCGCAGGCCAGGGAAATGACGAGCTGCTGCAGATCGTCTGCGGCGCCGCCAATGCGCGCGCTGGCCTCAAAACCGCACTGGCCACCGTGGGCGCCAAACTACCGGGCGACAAGGCGATCACCGCCGCGAAGCTGCGCGGGGTCGATTCCGCCGGCATGCTGTGCTCGGCGAAGGAGCTGGGGCTCGCCGACTCGTCGGACGGCATCGTCGAACTATCCGCCGATGCGCCGGTGGGGCAGGATCTGCGGGCCTACCTGCAGCTCGACGATGAGGTGCTGGAGCTCAACGTCACGCCGAATCGCGGCGATGCCATGTCGGTGCTGGGGATTGCGCGCGAAGTGGCAGCGCTGACGAAGCGGGGCCTGTCGGCTCAGGCCGCGGGCTCGAATACCATCCCCGCTACCAATTCCACCTTCCCGGTAAAGCTGAGCGCGCCGGCGGCCTGCGCGAAACTCGTGAGCCGGGTGGTGAGCGGCATCAACAACCAGGGCACCTCGCCGCAGTGGTTGCGCGAGCGGCTGCGCCGCGCGGGGCTGCGCGCGATCAGTCCGGTCGTCGACGTCACTAACTACGTGCTGCTCGAACTTGGCCAACCCATGCACGCGTACGACCTGGCCAAGCTCAGTGGCGGGCTGGACGCACGCCTGGCGATCGCGGACGAGCCGATCACGCTGCTTGACGGCAAGGAAATCAAACTCACGCCGGACGTACTGGTGATCGCCGACGCCGAGGGCCCGGTGGGGATGGCGGGTGTCATGGGCGGCGCGCGGACTTCGTGCACCGCGGCGACGGTTGATGTGCTGTTCGAAGGGGCATTCTTCACCCCCGCGGCCATCGCCGGCCGCGGCCGGCGCTACGGTCTGGTCACCGATGCCGGGCAACGCTTCGAGCGCGGCGTGGATCCAGCCAACCAGGAGCGCGCCGTCGAACGCGCCACCCATCTGCTGATCGAGATCGCGGGCGGCAAGGCCGGTCCAGTGACGATCACGCAGGTCGAAGCCCAATTGCCGCGCCGTGCCGATGTGAGACTGCGTCGCGCGCGCATTGCGCGCCTGCTCGGCACGGAGATTGCGGACGCCGATGTGAAAGCCACACTGGAATCGTTGGGCATGCGCGTCAAACCCGATGGCGCTGGCTGGCTGGTGACGCCGCCTTCGCATCGCTTCGACATTTCGATCGAAGCCGACCTCATCGAAGAACTGGCGCGAATCGTCGGATTCGAGGCCATCGCCGAAGTGGATGCCATCGCCCGCCAGAAGGTCCGCGGGTTGTCCGAAAAGGCACCGGTCGAGTTGCAGGCACTCGAGATCCTCGCCGCGCGCGGTTATCAGGAAGCCATCACCTACGCGTTCGTCGATCCTGCGTTGCAGAACAAACTATTCCCTGGCACCGCGACACCGGTGCTCAGCAATCCCATCGCCAGCGACATGGCGGTCATGCGCGCGTCGCTGTGGCCGGGCCTCATCAAAGCCGCGCTTGAGAATCGGCGTCGCCAGCAGGATCGCATTCGATTGTTCGAGCATGGCGCGCGTTTCGAAGCAGGCGCGGAAACCGATTTGGTCAGCGGCATCGCCAGCGGCTCGCGACTCCCGGAGCAGTGGGGCGCCAGGGTTGAGCCGGTCGATTTCTTCGACGTGAAGCAGGATCTTGATGCGCTGTTCGCGCGCACCGGTGCGTCTGAAGAGTTCGGGTACGTGACGGACACCTTGCCGTGTCTGCATCCGGGACGAAGCGCGAGAATTATCCGCAGCGGCAAGACGATCGGCTGGATTGGCGAGCTACACCCTCAATTGGTGCATGAGCTCGATTTCACATATGCCCCGATGTTGTTCGAAGTGGAGTACCTCCCGGCTCTGGCGGCAAAAATGCCCCGTTTTGAAGAGATCTCCCGCTTCCCTCGGGTACGTCGCGATTTGGCTGTCGTGGTCGACGAGAAAGTTTCTTTAAGACAGCTACATGAACGTGTAACCTTCGCCGCTTCGAGCTTGTTACGCGACATCCGGGTATTCGATGTTTTCAGGGGTCCCGGCATAGAATCAGGTCGAAAAAGCGTCGCTTTAGGCTTGATATTTCAGGACAATTCTCGCACCCTCGAGGACGAGGACGCGGACCGTTTGTTAGCCGCGATTCGTGCCGATCTGAGTGCAACGTTGGGCGCAGGATTCCGAGAATAAAAGCATGGCTCTGACGAAAGCGGAGATGGCTGAGGCGCTGTTCAATCAGCTGGGTCTCAACAAACGCGAAGCGCGTGAGCTCGTGGATTTGTTCTTTGAAGAGGTGCGTCATGCGCTCTCCAACGGCGAACAGGTCAAGCTTTCCGGCTTCGGCAATTTCGACTTACGCGACAAGAACCAGCGTCCCGGACGCAACCCGAAAACAGGCGAGGAGATTCCGATCAGCGCTCGACGCGTTGTGACTTTCCGTCCGGGTCAGAAACTGAAGGCGCGAGTCGAGGCTTATGCTGGAACCAAAGAATAACGACGAACTGCCGGCAATTCCTGGCAAGCGCTATTTCACGATCGGCGAAGTAAGCGAGCTCTGCGGCGTGAAGCCGCACGTGCTGCGCTATTGGGAACAGGAATTTCCGCAGCTGAAGCCGGTGAAGCGACGCGGCAACCGCCGCTATTACCAGCGCCAGGACGTCATCATCATTCGCCAGATCCGCAGCCTGCTCTACGAGCAGGGCTTCACCATTGGTGGCGCGCGCAACAAGCTCGGTGGCGAAGAGGCCCGCGTCGACGTGAGCCAGAGCCAGCAGATCGTCAAGCAGATGCGCATGGAGCTCGAAGAGCTGCTCAAGGTTCTACGACGCTGAGCGCGGGCAGCGTCGGTTGATCGCGTTCGCCGGTGGGGGCTGGCGAATACCCCAAACCAGTTTGAGAGGGGTCTGTTCATGACCGGAGCCGCTGTTACCTTTTCGTCCATCGACTGGGCCATCGTCGGCCTGTATTTCATCGCCAACACCGCCATCTGTATCTGGTGCGCGATGCAGAAAGAAAAGGACACCGCGGACTACTTTCTCGCCAGTCGTAACGCCGGCTGGTTCCTGATCGGCTCTTCCATATTTGCGTCGAATATCGGCGCCGAACATCTGATCGGCCTCGCGGGTTCCGGCGCCCAGTCCGGCATGGCATTCGCGCATTGGGAACTGCATTCCTACCTGGTGCTGGTGCTCGGCTGGATGTTCGCGCCGTTCTATCTACGCGCGAAGATCTTCACGACGCCGGAATTCCTCGAGCGTCGCTACACGCCTGCCACGCGCACCTGTCTTTCAATCATTTTCCTGTTCGCCTACGTGCTGACGAAAGCGTCCGTGACCATCTTTGCGGGCGCATTCGCGATCCAGACCATCCTTGGCTACAAGGTCATCGACCTGCCGCTGTTCGGTCCCACGGACTTCTTCTGGTTCTCGGCACTATTCCTCGTGATCATCACCGGCATTTTCGTGGTGCTCGGTGGCATGAAGTCGGTGCTCTACACCGAGGCGATGCACGTGCCGGTGCTGCTTACCGGATCCGCGGTTCTGCTGTTCGTGGGTTTGGGAAAGATCGGTGGAATGGATGCCTTGATCGCCGCCAATCCCGAGACCACACACCTGTGGCGAGAACTGTCGACGACGCCCGCCACCCAGGGTTTTCCAGGATTTCTGTTCGATCCCAGCCAGACGCCCTGGCTCGGCGTGCTGCTGTGCTCGCCCATCATCGGACTCTGGTACTGGTGCACCGATCAATACATCGTGCAGCGCGTGCTCACGGCGCGCGGCCTGAAGGAAGCGCGTCGCGGCACAATCTTCGCTGCGTATCTGAAGCTCGCGCCGGTCTTCATCTTCCTATTCCCCGGCATGATCGCGGTGGCGTTGTGGAAGCAGGGAGCGCCCGGCTTCGAGAACATCGGTACCAATCCCCAAAGCGCGTTCCCGGTGCTCGTCTCGAACTTGCTGCCGATCGGCCTGCGCGGTCTCGTGCTCGCCGGCATGTTGTCCGCGCTCATGAGTGCGCTCGCATCGCTGTTCAACTCCACGGCGACGCTGTTCACGGTGGACATCTACAAGCGGCTCAAGCCCGAGTCGAGTGAGAAACATCTAGTCAGCGTGGGTCGTCTCGCGACCTGTGCGGTCATCGTGTTCGGCATGTTGTGGATTCCGTTTCTGCAGCATCTGGGTGGGTTGTACGCTTACCTGCAGCTCGTGCAGTCGTTGATCGCACCGGCCATCGCTGCGGTGTTCATGCTCGGAATCTTCTCGAGTCGCGTGACACCGAAGTCAGGCCTCGTTGGCCTTGCGACCGGATTCGCGCTCGGCATGGCGAGGCTGTTCCTGCAGGCCACGCATGAACTCAAGGGAATCGAGTTCCCGGGTCTCATCCAGGGCTATGTCGATATGAACTGGCTGTACTTCAGCTTCCTGCTGTTCGTCTTCACTTGTGCACTGATCCTGGTGGTCAGTGCATTCACGCCGAAGGCGGCGCCGGAGCAGGTCGCAGGCCTCACCTGGAAGTCTGTGACGGCGCAACAGACCGCCGATGACCGCCAGACCTATGGTTTCTGGGAGGTTTTCCACACCTGCGTGATCGTCGGAATCATCGCCGGGATCTACATTTACTTCTGGTAGCAGGCGCAGGTCCGGTATGATTCGCACCCCCGTGGCACCCCCGGCCACGGGTTTCTGAAGTTTCTCGGGCGGGACGTGGCGCAGCCTGGTAGCGCACTTGCATGGGGTGCAAGGGGTCCCGAGTTCAAATCTCGGCGTCCCGACCAACTCTCTTCAATTCCAACACCACTGACGTTTCAATCTGGCGATCTGGAATCGTCCAGTACGTCTTGAGCAGCTCGACCCTTTGTGACTGCGAGGTCACCAGGTCGAAACCATTGCGTCGGTAGAATTCGATCGCCCAAGCCGCATCGGCCCACGTACCCACCAGCATGCGCTTGGTGCTGTGCCGACGAAGATGTTCGATGAGAACTCCGCCGATGCCGAGGCGTTGGGCGTTGGGAAGCACATACGCGTGTCGGATCAGATCTACGTCACGCACGCGCTGTATGCCCATGACTCCAACCAGACTCCCTTCCATCTCGTAGCCCCAGAATTCGACGCCCGCATCCAGGTCTCGCCGAAACTCCGCTTCGGACATGTACGGTTCGTGCCAGCAGTCGGAGGGAATTGAGCCGCGATAGGCCTGTGCGGCCGAGTTGATGATGTGAAGGATCGACGCATTTTCCTGCTCACCACAGGGGTGCACGTGATTCATAGATAGCTGCTCGCAGGAAATTTAAGGCGCGAGTCTGGCGCCCGCGTTGTCAGCGGTCTTGGACGAAATTGCGGCAGGTCAGGCGAAGTTAGACGCGTAGCGGCCAGGCGAGACACCAAACTGCCTGAGAAACCACCGATTCAAGTGGCTCTGATCGCAAAAGCCCGAAGCCAGCGCCGCTTCGGTCAGTGAACAGCCAGTGCGGACGAGACGGCGTGCCAGCGCGATTCGCTGTTGGAGAACATATGCATGAGGTGTCAAACCCAGCTCGCGTGAGAATCCACGCAACAGCTGGTAGCGACTGACGCCGGCTTCTCGAGCGAGCTCTTCGAGAGTCAAGCTAGCCGCGGGATCGTCGTCGATTCTGGCTTGCGCCCGTCGAATGCACGGCGTCGTGCGTGAACAACCGTATGGCACGGCGGTGGAATGGCGCTTCAATCCCGCAAGCAATGTCAGCACGGCGGTCTCGCACGCCAGCTTCTCAAGCGCCGAATTGGTCTGGCGCTTCGCGAACCGAAAGGCCGCATCAAAATTGCGACGAAGGCGCGCGTCACAGAACACCGGGCTTTCGAATGTGAACGAAGACTGGGAGACCGCGTACACGTGTTCCTGCAGATCGCGCATCTGCGTTGGCTCGAGGTAGAGAATGCGCCAGGCGCGTGACCGTTGCGCCAGCGCTCGCCCATCGTGGACTTCTCCAGGATTGACGCAGATGAAGTCCCCGGGTCCGGCTTCCACGTTGCCTCTTCCACTCCAGGAGGCGTGGCCGCCGCAGTCAACCATGCCAATTCCATACTGGTCGTGCGTGTGTCGGGGATAGGATCGCGCAGTGGAAGCGCTCATGGGTTCTATCCCCATCATCGGAAAGCGGTGATATTGAATGTGTTCGTGCATCGGATGGAGCATGGGGTGCAAGGGGTCCCGAGTTCAAATCTCGGCGTCCCGACCAATTTCATTCCCGAAAGCACACAGGAGTCTTTCCGACGGCTCCAACGTCATGACGCGGCGAGCCGGTCATCGCCACATCGTGCAAAGTCCTCGGCTCATCGGCAAATTTGAACTCCTGACGAAATCTGCCGTCAAAGCGCTGTTCGCGACCTCATCAATCATCGCTATCTACAGAAGGGAGAGATCACCATGACTCGCGTCTTACGCCATCGATCTACCGCGACGCTCGCGGCGGCCACTTGTTTCGCGTTGTTTGCGTCGGCAGTGATGGCCAAGACTCCTGTCCTTCCAAAAACGATCGCCGCCGCGGTCGCCGACTCTGCGCGGCCTCAAGCGGACCGAGATCGCGACGCGGACCGCAAGCCTGCGGAGTGCATCGCGTTTGCGGGATTGAAACCCGGACAGCGCATCGCGGACCTGCTCCCGGGCGGCGGCTATTTCACGCGCATCTTCAGCGGTGTCGTCGGTCCGAAGGGCCAGGTGTTCGCCGTCGCGACGCCCAAGCGGCCGGATGCGCCGCCGGATCGGCCGGAACCCTCGGCGGCAGTGCGCGCCATCGCCGCCGACGCTCACTATCAAAACGTGAGCGTGTCGGTCGAGAAGCTCGTGGAGCTGAAGCTCCCAGAGAAGCTCGACATGGTCTGGACGTCGCAGAACTATCACGACGTGCACAACGTGCCGAACATCGACGTGGGAGCATTCAACAAGGCGGTGTTCGAGAGCCTGAAGCCGGGTGGCATCTATATCGTGATCGACCACGTCGCCGAGAAGGGCGCGGGCTTCACCGTCACGTCAACCCTGCATCGAAGCGATCCCGACGCCGTGAAGACGGAAGTGATGGCGGCGGGCTTCCAGTTCGTCGGCTCGACCGACGTCATCGCCAATCCGGCCGACGACCACAAGACGGCCGTCTTTGAGAAGGGACTGCACGACAAGACGGACCGCTACGTCCTCAAATTCCGCAAGCCGAAGTGATCGAGCAAAGGCGGTGCCGGGTATGGGCTGCGAGCGCCCGCCGGGCGTAACCCGCATGCGCGTGTAGATTCCGCAAAACCGGGAAAACACAGGCCGCGCCGGCAGTGACGGCGCGGCTTTTTTTTGGTCGGCGCTGCGTTCTGTCAACCCACGTGATGTCAACTCGCCGGCAGGCGGCCATCCGCAGCGGGTCAATGGTCGCCGATTTGCGACGCCCGTCTCAAAGCCATGTTGTTAGGTGGGACCACTAACGAAGTGGTGACACTTCTCTAATACAGAGCCCGTCACCACCTAACGGGCATAACGCTGGCGGCAAGATGTCTCACTTCTTCATCGACAATTTCGCGCAACCCGATGGCAGTCACGAGGTGCACCTCGTTGGTTGCAAACGCATGCCTGCCGACAAGCGCTACCTCGGAAACTTCTACACGGTCGCCGAGGCACTCATCGAGGCGCGCCAGGATTTCTGGCAGTCGAGCGGCTGTGAGCGCTGCGCGCGCGAGATCCCCATGACCGGAAGCGTCGGCCGCATCGGCATGAACGGTGTTCCTTCCTGGGGCAGGTTTCGATAGTCAAAGCGGCAAGTTTTTGCCGCGCTCCGGGTGACCCGTACCACTCCGCGAGAAATCTCGCTGGGGCTGGTGCTGAGCACACCTCGCTGCCCCTTCAACTTGGCTCACCGCGGCCGATACGTAGGCAGGCCGGTGCAAATAGCGGCCGCGCGTACAGTCAACGTCGGTCGTCCATGATTCAGGTCCTCGGCTCTCTCATCGTGCTCGGATGCGTGTTCGGCGGCTTTGCGCTCGAGGGCGGCCACTTGCTGGCGCTGTGGCACCCGACCGAAATCCTCATCATCGTGGGCGCGGCGCTCGGCGCGTTCATGACCAGCAACCCGCCGAAGATTTCAAAGCTCGCGTTCATGGGTGCCCTCACGTTGCCGAAGGGCGCCCGCTATGGGCGCGAGGACTACGTGACGCTGTTGAAGCTGGTCTACGACATCCTGGTGAAGATGCGCAAGGACGGCCTGTTGGCCATCGAGAACGACATCGAGAACCCGGAGAACAGCCCGGTCTTCCAGAAGTATCCGAAGATCCTCGAAGACCACCACATGATCGTCTTCATCACCGACTGCCTGCGGCTCATCGTCGGCGGCACGCTCGATCCGCATGAGCTCGAAAGCCTGCTCGAATATGAGCTGGAGACGCATCACAAGGAAGCGCACGAGCCATCGCACGCGGTGCAGAAAGTGGCCGACGCGCTCCCGGGCTTCGGCATCGTGGCGGCGGTGCTCGGCATCGTGAACACCATGAGCGCGCTCGACGGCGCGGATACGGCGACGATCGGCCACAAGGTTGGCGCGGCGCTGGTCGGAACCTTTCTCGGCATTCTCATCGCTTATGGTTTCGTCGGTCCGATCGCCAGTGCAATGGAGCACAAGGCGGCCGAAGAGGGCAAGGCATTCGAAGTCGTGAAGATGGCGCTGGTTGCAAGCGTGCGTGGGTATGCGCCGCCCGTGGCCGTTGAATTTGCGCGCAAGCTGCTGTTCAGCGAAGTTCGCCCGACGTTCGCGGATCTCGAGGCGCATCTGAAAGACAAGCCGCTCCCGGGCAAGGGTGCGCACTGAGCGCCTGGGCTCGATAGCAGCTCGTCATGGCAGGCGCATCTTCCCAACAAGCCGAAGCGAAACGGCCGATCTACATCAAGCGGGTCAAGAAAGTTGCTGCCGGACATCATGGCGGCGCCTGGAAGGTGGCGTACGCGGACTTCGTGACCGCGATGATGGCGTTCTTCATGGTGATGTGGCTCATCACCGCCGTCTCGAAGGACCAGCGCGCGGCGATTTTCGATTATTTCAAAAACCCCAGCATGGAACCCGGCAAGAGCGTTAAGCCCGCGCCAGGCCAG
>JBDTSV010000080.1:0-28438 GCA_039930985.1 Pseudomonadota bacterium | reverse complement strand
TGCCGCCGTCGGTGAGACCTTGCACCACCGGCGACACCAGTTCATCACCGCTGCTCACGCCGGCGCGGATTTCGACGCTGCCCTCGCTCTCGGGGCCGATCGTGACGGCGCGCCGCTCGACGTGCTGGTCACTGACCACCCAGACGAAGGACTCGCCGTCGACCTTCTGCACGGCCACGGTCGGAACGCGGATGCGCGGACCCTTGTTTGCAACTGTCGGCGCCGGTTCGTCATCGAGGAATCGCACCTTGATGCCCATGTCCGGCAGGATCTGCGGCTCGAGCTTGTCGAAGCCGATTCTCACGCGAACGGTCGCCTTCGTTCGATCGGCAGTCGGGACGATGTTGATGACGTGGGCGGCGAGCGGCGCGTCAGGGTACGCATCGAGCGTAGCCTCGACGCGCTGATTGGTCTTGACGCGATTGATGTACGCCTCGTTGACGTCCACTTCCACTTCGCGCGAGTCCATGTCGACAATGGTCGCGATGCCAGTGCGCGTGAAACCGCCACCGGCGGACAGCGGCGAGATCATCTCGCCGGGCTGCGCGTCCTTCGAAATGACCACACCGGAAAACGGCGCGCGCACGTTGAGATCGTCGAAGTCGAGCTTGCGCATGGCGAGCTGACTCTCCGACACCTTGACTTGCGCCTTGGACGCCTCGAGCCGCGCCTGCAGCGCGTTGAATTCCGCGCGCGTCGTGTCGAGCGCGGTCTGGCTGACCAGTTGCTGCTTCACCAGGGACTCGTTGCGTTCCAGATTGCGCTTCGCCTCCGCCAGCCGGACTTCGATTTCGGTGAGATTGCGCCGCGAGGCGTCGACCTCGCGCTCGGCCATCGTGAGGATCGTGCGGCTGTTGACCGGATCGAGTCGCGCTAGGACCTGGTCCTTCTTCACTTCCATGCCCTCTTCGACATAGATCTCGAGCACCTTGCCGGTGACCTTGGAGGACACCGTCGACATGCGCCGCGCCACGACATAGCCCGAGGCATTGAGCACTGAGGATCCCAGGCTGGGACCAGAGGAGTCTGCTTCCGCCGTCACCGTGGTGACTTCAGTGGTCTTGGCGGCAAGCCAGAGCCACAAACCCACCGCCGCTCCAATGACAATGACCACCGGAAGACCGATATAAAGGAGTCGTTTGCCGAGCGCACCCGCAGGGGCGCTGACCGAGCGATCGATGCGAAGCGAACCGAGTGAATCTGAATCCAGAGACATGCGCAATAAGTTCCTGAATCTATTATGGATTCGTTTGCGAATTTAAGAGCCAGAATCGCGGCAGGCGTGAAGAGTAATGGAATTTCCGGAAGGGCACATCTGTGAAATGTCATGCGCGCCGGATGAGAGTCGTGATTGCGCGGCTATCCAGTATTGGACGAACGTAACCACTGTGTTTCGACATCGGGCCGTGAAAAATCGTGAGCGTGCCCGTGACGGCGAGTGCTGACGCCAACGCGTTAGAATTCGCGCTTCTTCGATGACGGCCTCCGCCAGCGGGTTGCAGTGACCAAGTTGATGAGCAATCGCTGGGATGCGCTCGATGTTCTGCGCGGCCTCACCATCATGCTGATGCTGCTCAACCTGAGTCCGGGCTCCTGGGAGTTCAACTACCCATGGCTGGTGCACGCGAAGTGGGACGGCGGGACGCTCATCGACATGGTGGCGCCGGCGTTCCTGTTCTGCATCGGCGTCGCCATGCCGCTGTCGCTGCGGCGACGCTCGGAAAAGGGCGCCTCGAAACAGCAACTGCTGGGTCATGTGCTGTGGCGCAGCCTGATGCTGATTGCCATTGGCTTCTTTCTTAACCTGTATCCCAATTTCGACTTCGAACATGTCCGCATCCCCGGCGTTCTGCAACGCATCGGCCTGTGCTACGGACTGGTTGGCGCATTCATGCTGCTCACGGCGCGCACCCAGGCCTTGGGCGTGCTGGCGCTTCGTCCGATGCTCATCGCCGGCGCCGCGGCATTCGTGCTGGTGAGCTACTGGCTGCTGCTCTACTACGTACCGGTTCCAGGGTTCGGTGCACAGCGCTTCGACGCGGTCGGCAGCTGGCCGTCGGTCATCGACCGCGCCGTGATCGGCGTGAATCATTTCTTTCCGTACTGGCCGGTGGACGGCAAGGTCGTATTCGACCCCGAAGGAATTCTCTCGACCTGGCCCGCCTGCTTCAACGTACTACTCGGCGCGATCGCCGGCCTCGCGCACGCGCGCGGTAGTTTGGCCCCCCCGGCGATCACCGCCATCGTCGCCGGCGCGGTCATGATGCTCGCCGCGCTGCTGCTGCAAGAAATCTGCCCGATCGTCAAGAACCTCTGGACCAATACGTTCGCGCTGTTCAGTGGTGGATTCTGCCTCGTGGCACTCGGAATCCTCATGCCGGTGTCGCGGCTTCCGGGCGTGAGCCCGGCGCTTTACCCGGCGCGCATCTTCGGCGAGAACCCGCTGCTGGCGTACATCCTCTGTTTCCTGATGGCACCGTTTGTCGACTACAACTGGATTGGTGATCCCATCGCGCCGCTGTCGCTGCGCAACGCCGGTCAGTTGTGGTTCGGGCAGTGGCTTGCGCCCAATGCGGCCTCGCTGGCGTTTGGGTTGTGCGGGCTGGCCTTCCTCTTTGCGGTGCTGCTGGTGTGCCACCGGCAGCGCTGGATCCTGAAACTGTAGCCTCATGGAACTGATCGACATCGGTGCGAATCTCGCGCACGACAGCTTTGACGCCGACCGCGACGCCGTCATCCAGCGCGCAACGCATGCCGGCGTGGCGCAGATGGTGGTCACCGGCTCGAGCGAGGCCAGCATTCGCAAGGCGATTGCGCTCTCGCAGTCGCATCCGGGCGTGCTGTTCGCCACGGCTGGTGTTCATCCCCACCACGCGGTGGATCTGACGGCTGACACCCTGCCCGCTCTACAGGAACTGGCCCGCGATGCGCGCGTGGTCGCGGTCGGCGAATGCGGGCTCGACTACTTTCGCGACCTGTCGCCGCGCGATTTGCAGCGCCGGGCGTTTTCCTGGCAGCTCGAGCTCGCCGCCACCACGGACAAGCCGGTGTTCCTGCATCAACGCGACGCGCACGACGACTTCATCGCGAGCCTGCGCGAACATCGCGTGACTCGCGGTGTGGCGCATTGCTTCACGGCCGGCGAGAAGGAGCGCGACGACTATCTCGAGCTCGGGCTGTATATCGGCATCACCGGCTGGATCAACGACGAGCGTCGCGGCCTGCACTTGCGCGAGGTGGTGAAGGGAATTACTGCCGATCGGCTGCTCATCGAAACCGACGCGCCCTACCTGATGCCGCGGGACATCAAGCCCGCACCCAAAACCAGACGCAATGAGCCCGCATATCTGCCATACGTGGTACGCGCCATTGCCACGGCGCGCGGCGAGTCGGTGGAGTCAGTCGCGGCGGCGTCGACCGCCAACGCACGCAGGCTGTTCGGGATTCCCTAGGCCACCGCGATCGGATTGGAGCGAAAGTGCGGGCTGGGTTTCGCCGCTTCCTTGAGCCTTGCCCAGCCGGTGCGGTACTTCGACACGGCGATATCGAGCTCGGCCGCGCCGAGCTTGGGAAATTCCGCGGCGACGGACTCCAGCATCACCGTGAAGCGCGGCAGTCCCTTGGGGAATTTTGCCCTCCGGGTGAACACGACGCGCCCCTCGACCGGGGTCTCGGGGTCCTGAATCACCGCTTTGACGCTGGCGATGCGGTCATAGAGACCGGCCTGGGGATTCACGAAAGTGGTACGGCTCGGTCCGCTCATGAGCGTCCATGCCGTCATCTGGTCGCCGCCGAACACGATGCCAAAAAAGTCGCGCATGTCGATGATGACCACACCACGGCTCGTGAGCAGCACGAAGTCGAGGTGGTAGTCGCCGCCATTGCCATCCGGCACCAGCACGTTGCGCAGGAAGTCGGCGGAACCGGCGGTGACGCGCGCCACGCGGCGCGCATCGCGGCGGCGTAAGACCCAGGTCCGACCGCCGAAAAATGCAAGCAGCGCCACCGCCACCGCACCGACGATGATCAAGACGAACTGAACTTGTGTGAGTCCGAAAGGCGGGTTCATGTTTTCGATTCGACGGTTCCCAACTTCCCGGCCAATGCAGCGAGCGTCGGCGGAAGATCTACACAGGACACGGGGCGCGAGAGGAGTTTAGCAAGGCTCTGCGGAATTTCGATTCTTTGCCCAGTGAGCGGTTCGACGATTTCTGCAAATTTGGCCGGGTGCGCGGTCGAAACCAGCACCCAACGTGCCGCCGCGCGCTCGGATTCGGGAAGTCGCGCATAGACTTCCGCGGCGGTCGCCGTGTGCGGACACCAGGTTTTCCCGTACTGCCTGAAATCATTGGTAATTCGCGCCCGGATCTCCGCGTCGCTGACGCTCTCGGCACGGACCGCAGCCCGCACCGCATCGATGTCCGGAAACAGTGCGCGCAGCCGCTCCATGTTGCTAGGCGCGCCTACGTCCATGGCCGAGGCCAGCGTCGGAATACTGGGGCGCGGCTGCCAGTCCCCGCTACGCAGGAAATCCGGCACGGCGCGATTGGCATTGTGCGCGAGCACGATGCGCCCGATCGGCAGCCCGATCTTTCTTGCCCACACGCAGGCCACGGAATTGCCGAGGTTGCCGCCCGGGATCAGGAAGTTAGGCGCAACACCGTGCGCGCGATACACGGCGAGGCTGGTCGCGGCGTAATAGACGGCCTGCGGCAGCAGGCGCCCGAGATTGATGGAGTTCGCGCTCGACAATTCGAAGCGTTGCTTCAGAGTCGCGTCGACGAAAGCTTCTTTGACCAGGCGCTGGCAGTCATCAAAACTGCCGCTGACCCGGTACGAATGCACGTTGTCGCCCCAGCAGGTGAGCTGGCGCTCCTGCGTCGGCGACACCAGGCCTTTGGGGAACAGCACCGACACCACGATGCCCGGGCGGCGATGAAAAGCCGCGGCCACCGCGCCGCCGGTGTCGCCGGACGTGGCCACCAGGATGTTGAGCGGCCTGACGCTGTTCGCGGGGCGAATTCTGGCGAGCGTAGCCGCGAGAAAACGTGCGCCGAAATCCTTGAAGGCCGCGGTCGGCCCGTGAAACAGCTCGAGCACCGAGAGCTTGCCGTCGTGGGCCACGGGAACCAGCGGTGCCGGGAAGTTGAACGCGTCGCGCACCACCGCGCCGATCGAGCTTGCGATCGCGTCGCCCTCGACGAACGGGCGAAGCATGATTTCCGCAATTTCGGGAAGGCCGACCGCACCATCGAATGCGGTCAGCGGAATGCTCGGCCACGCTTCGGGCACGTACAGGCCGCCGTCGGGAGCGAGGCCCTGGGCCAGGGCGGCGCCAAAGCCAATCGCAGGAGACGTTCCGCGCGTACTGATGTACTTCACGTTCAGCCCGGCAGCACGTGGGCGCCAGAGGTCCGGATGGGCACGACCCAGTGATCCACCTTCATGTTCGCTGCGCCGAACGCGGCCACCATCGCCGTTCGCACCTTCTCGGCATCCGGTTCGAGCGCCCAGGCGAACATGGTCGGACCCGCGCCGGAAATCGTGCACCCGAGAGCACCGGCGGCGATCGCGCCGTTGCGCACCGCATCGAACCCGGGAATGAGTTGCGAACGCTGCTTCTCGATGACCACGTCCTCGAACGAGGCGCGGATCATGTCGAGATCGTTGGTGTAGCACCCCGAGATGAAGCCGGCCAGATTCGCCGTCTGCCAGATGAAGTCGGACATGGCGACTTCGCGTTTGAGAATTCCGCGGGCCTGCTTCGTCGAGAGAAACAGGTGCGGATGCACCAGCACGGCGCGGATGCTTTCCGGCACCGGAATCTGTTTCACGCGCGGATTGTCGATGCCCACGGTGAGCACGAGACCGCCAAAGAGGCTCGGGGAAATATTGTCGACGTGCAGGGAGCCGCTCGAGACCTTTTCTCCCTGCATGGCGAACTGCAGCAGTTCGAGCTTGGACAGCGGCTGGTCGAGCAACGCGTTGGCCGCGACCACGGCCGCCACTGCCGACGCCGCCGACCCACCGAGCCCGCTGCCGAGCGGAATGCCTTTGTCGATGAAAACGTCGAAACCGAAACTCGGCTTGAGAACTTCCTGCATGGCTAACAAGGCACGGCCCGCGGTGTTGCGTTCCGGATCGCGCGGAATGTCCTTGACGACGCCTGTGGATCCGGAAATGACCACGCCCGGCTTGTCGGTGCGCGCGACCGTGACCTTGTCGCCGAGCACATCGACCGAGAAGCCGAGAATGTCGAAACCAATGGCGACATTCGCCGCCGAGGCCGGCGCGAATGCGGTGACTTTCGTCTTCACAGGTGCGCCCCGAGGTAACTGCACACCCGCAGCAGGTCGGCGAACACGCCCGCGGCCGTGACATCCGGTCCCGCACCCGGGCCCTGCACGATCAGCGGATTGCTGTTGTAACGAGCCGTGGCGTAACGCACCACGTTGTCGGTGAGCGCGATATTCGCGAACGCGTGCGACTGGTCGAGTTCGGCCACGCCCACGGTGGCATTGCCATCCGCGGTGAGCCGGCCCATGTAGCGCAGCACTTTGCCGCGCGACGCAGCTTCGTCGAAGCGCTTCTTCATCTCACCGTCGTACTTCGGCAAGCCATTCAGGAAGTCGTCGATGCTGCCCTTCTCGAGCCCCGCCGGAATCAGACTTTCGACCTTGACGTCCTTCATCTCGAGCCGCAGGCCCATCTCGCGGCCGAGAATGATGACCTTGCGCACGAAGTCCGTGCCCGACAGGTCGTCGCGCGGATCCGGTTCGGTGTAGCCCTTGGCCTTGGCGTCCCTGACGATCTGCGAGAACGGCGTCGTGCCGTCGTACACGTTGAATAGATAGGCGAGCGTGCCGGAGAAGATGCCCTCGACGCTCGAAATCTTGTCGCCGGTCTCGCGCAGGTCGCGCAGCGTCTGAATCACCGGCAGGCCCGCGCCCACCGTCGCCTCATACAGATAGGACGAGCCGCCCACGCGGCGCGCTTCCTTGAGCGAATCATAGAAAGCCAGCGGCCCGCTGTTGGCCTTCTTGTTGGGCGTCACCACGTGAATGCCGGCCCTGAGCCACTCGGCGTAGTGCTTGGCGACGCTCTCATCGGCGGTGCAGTCGATGATGACGGTGTGCGGCAGATGATCGACATGCAGGTGCTCGACGAAAGCTGCTATGTCGGCTGGTGTATTGCTGGCTTCGAGCGCGGCCTTCCAGCCATCGATGGCGATGCCCTGTTCCGCCAGCAGCATTTTCTTGCTGGTCATGATGCCGCGCAGGCGAAGGTCGAGCTTGAATTCGTCACGCAGGCGCTCGCTCTCGGCGGCGATCTGCTCGAGCAGCACGCGGCCGACGGCGCCCGGCCCGATCAGGCCGATCGAGATGGTATGCGGCGACAGGTAGAAGCCGGAATGCACGGCGCGCAGCGCGCGGGTGGCGTCTTTCTGGTCGACGACGACGGAGATGTTTCTTTCCGAGGCGCCTTGCGCGATGGCGTGCACGTTCACCGCGGCCGAACCCAGCGCGTTGAACACCTGGCCCGAAATGCCGGGCAGTCCTGCCATGCCGTCACCGACCACGGCGAGGATGGCCAGATCCTTGTCGACCTGGATGCTCTGGATCTGCCCTTCCTTGATCTCGCGATCGAATGCCGCGGCGACCACGCGGGCAGCGCGCCCGGCTTCGACACCCGGAATGGCGCAACAGATCGAATGCTCCGAACTGCCCTGCGAGATCAGGATGACCGAGATGCCCTCTTCACGCAGCGCGCCGAACAGGCGATGCGCCGTTCCGGGTACGCCGATCATGCCGGCGCCCTCGACGTTGACCATCGCAATGTTCTCGATGCTGGTGATGCCCTTGACCGGTAGTTTGGAGTTGGGCGTGGCACAGATCAGCGAACCGGGCTTCTGCGGCGCGAACGTGTTGCGGATCCAGATCGGGATGCCCTTGGCCACGGCCGGCGCCATGGTCTGCGGGTGGATCACCTTGGCGCCAAAGTACGCGAGCTCCATGGCTTCGTTGTATGACAGCGCATCGATGACCTTAGCGTCCGGCACACGGCGCGGATCGGCCGACAGCACGCCATCGACGTCGGTCCAGATCTGGATTTCCTTGGCATCGAGCAGCGACCCGAATATCGAGCCGGAGAAGTCGCTGCCATTTCGGCCGAGCGTGGTCTGCACACCCTGGCGGTTCGAGGCGATGAATCCGGTGATGATGAGCGTGCCGTTGAAATCCGGGCCGACCAGCGCCTGCAGTTTGGCGCGCGATTCGTCCCAGAGAACGGCCGGACCCAGTGGCCCCCACTCCACGACCACGGCCTGCCGGGCATCGATCCATTTGACGTTGCCCGGCCGCTTGGCGCGCGCCGCAAAAAATTCGCGGAACAGTTTCGTCGACCAGATCTCGCCGTAGCCGGCGATCAGGTCGCGCACATTCTGCGCGGCCGAACGCGTGAGCTTCACGGTGTGAAGAATGCCTTCGACGTCATGCCGGTCGCGGTCGAAGGCGGCCATGTAGAGCGAGCGTGCATCGGCGGCCAGCAGCGCTTCGGCGATGGTGTCGTGGCGCGCGCGCAGCGCATCGAGCTCACCACGCCAGCCGTCATCCTGCGCCTCGGCGCGCGCGACCAGTCCGAGCAGTGCATCCGTGACGCCACGACAGGCCGAGAGCACCACGCCCAGTCGGCCGGGCGGGAGTGATTCAAGAATGTTGGCGACGCGCTGGAAACACTCGGCGTCCGCGACTGAAGAACCGCCAAATTTATGTACGACCCAGGCGGAGGGGTCAGAGGCTGACATTGAAGACTTACGACCTAGGAATTTCTGTCGGAGGAGCAAAAAAAGCCCGGCAAATCTACTGGTTGGACCCATCGACGCGCAAGCGGGAGCATCGGGTTCTGGCATATATTTCCCGCCTTCATGACCCTGCACCGCCTCCTCCCGCTGTACGACCGCGCACGAGCGGCCAATGACCCTCTGGTCCTCGCCACGGTCGTGCGGACCGGCGGCTCGACGTACGCCAAGCCCGGGGCGCAGATGTTGATCGCCAGCGATGGCGAATACGCCGGCTTGCTGTCCGGCGGTTGTCTCGAAGGTGACTTGCGGGAGTGCGCGCGCGATGTCGCCGCCAGCGGCAAGGGACGCATGGTGAGTTACGACCTGCGCAGCACCACCGACCAGCTGTTCGGGCTCGGCGCCGGCTGCGAAGGCGCCATGGACATCCTGCTGACATGCGTCGCCGCGCAGCAGCGCTGGGAACCGCTGGCCACCATGGCCGCCAGTTTTCGTGCCGCCGTCCCGCAAAGCTTTGCCTACGTGATCGCCACCACCGACGCCGCGTTTCCGCTCGGGTTCGCGTTCCCGATCGGCGACGCATCGGCTGCCGTGCCCGGTGTCGAGCTGTTCATCACCGCCGTGACGCCGCCACCGCACCTGTTGTTGTTAGGCGGTGGTCCCGACGCGTGTCCGGTGGCAACCCTCGCCGCCTTTCTCGGCTGGCGCGTCACCGTGGTGGAGCATCGTTCGGCCTACCTGCGGCCGGAACGTTTTCCACCGGCAACCACGCTGGTCGAAGCACACCCCGCCGAGTGCGCCGCCGCCGTGGCGCTCGACGGGTTCGCCGCCGCCATCGTCATGAGCCATCATCTCGATTCGGACCTGCACTACCTGCGCGCGCTTGCCGCCAGCCGCGTGCCCTATGTCGGCTTGTTAGGGCCGGCCGCGCGGCGCGAAAAGCTCCTCGGCGATCTCGGTGCGCACGGCGAGGCGCTGCGCGGCCGGTTGCGCGCGCCCGTCGGCCTCGACATCGGCGGCCGCACCCCCGAGTCGATCGCATTGTCGATCATCGGCGAGGTACATGCGGCGCTCGCCGGACGCGGCGGACGGCCGTTCAGCGAAACCTCGAATTCGGGTGCGGCTTGGAAGATCTGATCCCGCTGATCCTGGTCCTCGCGCTGTCGGGAATCATCGCCGGATTCGCCGCCGGCCTGCTCGGCGTGGGTGGCGGCATCGTCACGGTGCCGGTGCTCGAGTATTCGCTGCGCTTCGCCGGCGTACCCGAGGAATATCGCATGCACGTCGCGGTGGCGACTTCGCTGGCGGCCATCATCCCCACCTCGATCAGCTCGGCGCGTACGCATCACGCGCGCGGCGCGGTCGACGTCGCGCTCGCACGGCACTGGGTGGCGCCAATGGTGCTGGGTGCATTCGCCGGCAGCATGCTGGCCGCGCGTGCCCCGCAGGCGGTGCTGGCGGGGGTTTTCGGCAGCGTCGCCTTGGCTGTCGCCCTCAAGATGCTGCTGCCGTTCGATCATCTGCGCATGGCTGACCGCGTACCGCACGGCGCGCGAGGTGCCGGCATCGCCGTGCTGATCGGCGGTGTCTCCACGGTCATGGGAATCGGCGGCGGCACGCTCACCGTGCCGACGCTCAATCTGTGCGGCTATCCCATCCACCGCGCGGTGGGCACGGCGGCCTTGTTCGGCGTGTTCATCAGCATCCCGGGCACCCTCGGCTATCTACTGGCGCAGCCACCCGTCCCGCTGCCGTGGGCAACCATTGGATACGTGAGCCTGGTGGGGCTGGCCATCATCGCGCCGGGATCCATGCTCACGGCGAATCTCGGCGCGCGCGTGGCGCACGCGCTCAGTCGCCGCCGCCTGTCGCAGGCTTTCGGCGTGTTCCTGGCGCTGGTCGGGTCGCGGATGCTCTATCGCGCGATGTTTTGAGCGGCCGCCGGCCGGACGTCGGCGTCTTCGAATACCACGTCGATGGGAATGAGCGGTACCTGGCAGTCGATCGAAATGCAGACGCCGCGTAACAGGTCGACCTGTGGCACCGTCAGCCGTCCGCCGACGGCAATGACCCGCGCCAGCCCTTCCGAGAACGAACGCTTGCCGGTGGGATGAACGCGATCGAGCGCCGCCAGCGCAGCGTCGAGCGCCGCCGGTGTCACGAGTTCTTCGGGATAAGGCACCCATGACTTGGGCGGGACCATGCCCATGAGTCCGGCGCGGTAAGAGTTGTTGCCCTGCTTGCCCGCGCCGAAACGGCACTGCGCGAGCGCGGCGTACACCACGCAAATCTCCGCGGCTCGTTCGGGTAACGGCACCGGCGGTGTTTTTTCCGCCGCCGTGGCGAGCCGCTTCTCGAGAATGCGCGTGATCGAATAGCGCAGCATGTCGCCGGTGGCCACGGTGGGCGCGAAGGCGCGCGCCACGGCGCGCAGGCGTTTGCGATCGGCGGGTTCCATGCTGGCGAGCAGGGTCAACAGATCGGTCAGCAACGGCAGCCTTGCGGCGGGCGCGAGTTGCGCGACGCGCGCGATCTGCGCCTGGGTTTCCTTGAACAACTTGATGCCGAGTACGGGCGCGAGGCGCGTGAGTTGCGTACGCCACTTTGCGGGTTCCGGCGCCAGCATGGAAGCGACGAATGCCGCCTGCACGGCGATGCTGGAGGTTTCCACCTGCGCCACGAAGTTGCCGATCGCAGCCTGCTGATCCTGGGCGAGACGATTGCGCAATACATCGGGCGGCAATGTGCGTCCGGCGATCAGGCGCACGCCTGAAGGCATAGTCTCGGCCAGCGCCATGCCGGGTCCTGAATCGGGCACGTTGCCGGAATCGGCAATGTTTGCCGTGGACTTCGCGGCGGCCGATGAATCAGTCGCCGCGATCGGCGCCATGGCCATCATGGGCATCGCGCCCACAACGCCGGCCGCAAAGCCGGACGTTCCGCCGCCACGGTCCGCCGGCGCGACCTCGGTCGCCGGCACCGACCGGGTGGTGCTCTTGCGCCGCTCATCGCTGACCAGCGACCGGAATTTCACCGACGAGACGCGCGCGTCGAGCGCACGCACGCGCTCTTCGAGCGCCGGATGCGTGGCGAACCACGAGGCGCCGATCTTGTTAGCCCAGGCCGGATCGCTGCCGGCAAAAAACATGTGCGCGACGCCCGAAGACGCTTCGTGCTCCAGGCGGGTGCCGGATGCCGAGGCGGCCATCACGACGAACGCGCCCTGAAGCGCTTGCGGGTTGCGCGTGAACTGCACCGACGAGGCGTCGGCAAGGTGTTCGCGGCGGCGTGAGACGGCGGCTTGCAGCAGGCGCCCGGCGAGCATGCCGACACTTCCCGCGATGAAGATTCCGAACGCCACAACCTTGAGCCGCGCCGCACCGCGACCGCGGCCGCGGCCACGCATGAAGCGGCGTGCAAGATCGGTGATCACGAACAGGCCGAAGATCCAGGCCGTCAGGCGCATGTTGATCTTCATGTCGCCGTTGAGGATGTGGCTGAACTCGTGACCGATCACGGCCTGCAGCTGTTCGCGATCGAGCGCATCGAGCGCGCCCTGCGTGACCGCAACCGCGGCCTCGTCGGGCGAGTGACCGGCGGCGAACGCATTGATGCCCGCCTCGTCGGGCAACACGAACACCTGCGGTTTGCGGATGCGCGCGGCGATGGCCATCTCTTCGACGATGTTGACCAGCTGCTGGCGCTTGAGATCGCCGTCGCCCGCGGCCACCGGAATTCCACCGAGCGAGCGCGCCACCGTGGCGCCGCCTGCGCGCAGTTGTGAACTCTTGTGCCAGGAAGCGATCAGGATGGTCCCGAGCACGATCATCGATATCCAGAAGATCAGTTCCGGCTCATGGCGGAAGACACGCCGTGGATCGCCGCCAAGGCCGACCAGCACCACGAGATTGATGACCAGGACTACCGCCAGGATGGCGGCCACGAAGCCCCACACCAGCCAGCGCGTGTATTTGCGCTGGGTCTCCTGCCGTTCGAAAAACTGCGTGCTCACGTCGTGGTTAACCCATTGAACAGAAGGCATCAAACTAGCGCCAAACCGGCTGGCGAGACGTGCGTTGGCGCACGGCACGCCCCAAAACCCGTTCCGAATGCGACCCGTGTAACGATTGGAGGCTACCCCAGGCGGCGGCGGAGCTAAACCGCTGTAAGATCGCTCGCCATGAACCTTGAACCACAGAAGAACGATTCCGAGATTCGAACCCACAGCGGCATGGCAAAAGTGCTGGCCAGCATCACGATCCTGGCGCTGGCGGCGCTCACGATCCTGGTGGTGCTGGAAGTCATTCCGCGTTCGGCTTTCACCGAAATGGCCGGCAAGACCGCGATGATCGCCGGTGTCTGTGTGGTTTCCGCCCTGGCGATCGGGTTCCTCTCCAAGCGCTGAGATACGGCCATCGATCCCGGGAGCACCGAGGCGAGCCACATCCACGTCGTGGTACTGGCCGCCGGCAGCTCCTCGCGTTTCGGCGCCGTCAAGCAACTGGTGCGCGTCAACGGGCGGCCGCTCATGCACACCATTGTCAGCCGCGCCGTGGAGCTTGCCGGCCACTCCGTCACCGTGGTTCTTGGCGCGAATGCTGGCGAGCTCGCGCCGCTGCTGCGACACACTCCGGCCGGTGTTGCCGTCAACCGCGACTGGGCGGAAGGAATTGCCAGCTCGATTCGTGAAGGCATCGCGCACACGCCTCAGACCGCTGACGGTGTGTTGATCGTGCTCGCCGACCAGGCCGCCGTGACCATCGAAGACTTACGCCGGCTCGCTGGTGTGTGGCGCCGTTCTCCCGCATCGATCGCCGCGGCGCAATACGCCGGCAATGTGGGTGTGCCAGCGATCTTTCCGCGCTGGTGTTTTCGCGAGCTCAATGAACTGCGCGGCGATCGCGGCGCGCAGACGCTGCTGCAGCGTCATGTGGACAGGCTGGTGCGCTTGCCCATGCCCAGCGCAGAGCTCGACATCGATCGGCCCGAAGACCTGCTGGCACTCGACGCAAACACGGAGCTCAAACGTCGCGACTTGCCGGACAACTGACTCACGATGGTGACGACACGGCGCGCGCACTGACGCGCAAGGTGCCGCCTATTTCCCCGCCAGCAGTGCCAGTACGCGCGCCACCGGGAACGCCAGCACCACCAGCGTGCACGGGGCGATACACAACACGAGCGTGGCCCACAGCTTGAGTGGCGCGGCTCGCGCCAATCGCTCGGCCCGCGCGAAGCGATGCGCTGCCGACTGCCGCGCCCGGTCGCGCATGACCTGCGCGAATTCGATGCCGAAGCGTTCCGCCGAACGCAACGCGACCACCAGCGACGTGACCGGCCTTAGCCCCATGCGCTGCTCCAGTGCGCGCAGCGCCTCGAGGGGTTCGCTGCCTGAGTGAATGTCGAGGATCACGCGCGCCCAGGCGCGTTGCAGCGCGCCGGCCGGGGCGCGCTCCGCGCAAATGGACAGTGCCGCCGGCAAACTACTGCCAGCTTCCATGGCAAGCGCGATGAGATCGAGATGCAGCGCCAGATCTGCGAGCACCTCGCGTTCCACGCGCCGGCGCGCGGCCGCCAGGAACTGCGGCGCCACCCAGTAGCCCAGTGCCGCGACGGCGGCGGCTGCCAGCCACGCGCCGGCGCCGAGGCCCGCCGCGACGATGAGCACCGGGATGCTTGCACACGCTCCCGCCCACGCACGCGTGGCCTGCCAATGCACCGGGGCCGCGAGGCGCGCGAGCTCCGCGAAGCGAAGCGCATCGCGCAGGTCGAGGAATCCGCGCAGGCCGAACACACTTAGCGCGAACACTCCGACCGTGAAACCCAACAGGACGACGAGCGGGGTGTCGGGCATTTCAGATCTCGACGCGCGCCAGGCGCCACAGCATCCAGCAACCGCAGGCCTCGATGAGCAGCAGGAGCACGAGCGCTGCGGACGGAAGGTCGATGCCGCCGGCGCGCAGCGACAGCAGGATCAGCGGCGCGATGATGGCGACCGCGGCACCCCGGCGCCGCCCGGACGCGGTGCGTGCCAGCATTTTGCGTTCGAAGGCGACGCGCCGTCTCAGGCGTAGTGCCAGACGTTGTGCGGTATCGGCCAGCAGTTCCGGCCTTTGCTCAGGCAGCTCGAGCACCAGCACAAGGCAGGCGGACTCCGGAATGCGCAGGCGCTCCAGGCGCAGTTGCAAGGACGCGTCGAGCGGCTCGTAGTGCGTGCCCCTGGCCGCGTCCCGGCGGACTGCCAGCGCAAAATTCGCCAGCGCCGTTGCGACCTGACCGGCTTCGCCATTGGCGCGACGCCGGTGCGCGGCCAGCAAGGCGGGCAACGCGATGAGCCAGGCTATTGCCACCAGCGCCGTGAGCAGCAACCACTCACTGGACATGGGCACCACCTTCGGCGAAGAGCCAGGCGCCGTAGCCCTGCCAGAGACCTAGCAACACCAGCATTGAAAGCCATAGACCTGCAAGCCGCGCCGCGCGCGTGGCGGCGCGGGCAGTTCTGGGATCAAGTTCGCGCGCATTCATGCCGCTCTCCGCCCGATCGATGCTCAGCAGTGAACAGCAAGCGAGGTTCGCTGTCAGCCCATCAATCGCGCGTGAACGTGGAGGTTTGCGGCTTGCGCACGCCTCAGGCTTTGACCGCCGCGACATGCCCGGCGGCGATCGCTTCGCGATTGGCGTTGACGAACACGTTCAGGTAGTCAGGGTTGGTGAAGGCAAGCTTCATGAACGCCACGTGGCCCTCGCCGCTCATGAGGTCGGTGAGCTGCACATTGGCTTCCTTGATGCGCACCGGCTGGTAGAAGCTGGTCATGGGCGGTTTCGGCCGCCGCAGCCGCCACAGGATAATCATCAGCGCCAGCGATACCACGACACTGATGCCGAACAGGTGATCGCCGATCCATAGCGGCAACTGCACCGTCGAGCCCAGCATGACCAGCGCCAGGAATGCCACGGCGGTTCCCATCGCTACGATCAGCACCCTGGAGAAAAACCCCTGCGGCCTGCGCCGCGTGCTCCTGCGACAGGCCGCGCACACCGGCACGGCCAGTTGGAACGTGGTCTCGGTGCCACCGAGGCCGAAGTAACGCGTCACGCGCGTGTCCTGGATCTCGTTCACGCAGTTGGTGTCGCCACAATTGCAGCAGAAAGCCGTCGGAAAATTCAAGCCAGGACTATCCAGTTGCATCGGCTTACTTCATGGTCGGCATGACGAATTCAGCGGCGCCCGAGCCCGGCTCCTGCGGCCAGCGGCTGGTGACGGTTTTCAGGCGCGTATAGAACCGCACGCCTTCCATGCCGTGCATGGCATGGTCGGTGAAGCTCGAGCGGCGCCAGCCGCCGAAACTGAAAAACGCCATGGGCACCGGAATAGGTACGTTGACGCCGACCATGCCGACCTCGATGGCCTGGACGAACTGGCGCGCGGCGGCGCCGTCGCGCGTGAACACCGCGGTGCCGTTGGCAAATTCGTGCGAGTTCACCAGCTCGATCGCGGCGGCCAGCGTCGGCACGCGCAGCACCACCAGCACCGGCCCGAAGATTTCCTCGCGATAGATCTTCATGGCGCGAGTAACGCCGTCGAACAGGCAGCCGCCGAGGAAAAATCCATTCTCGAAGCCCGGCACTTTGAGACCGCGACCGTCGACCACCAGGCGCGCTCCCTCGGCCACCCCGGCGGCGACGTAGCTGACGACCTTCTCGCGATGCGCCGCGGTGATCAGCGGGCCCATGTCGGCGTCCCCATTCTGCGAATGGTCGACGCGGAGATTCTTCACGCGCCCGGCCAGCGCGCCGACCAGCCGGTCGGCGGTCGATTCACCGACCGCGACCGCCACCGAGATCGCCATGCAGCGTTCGCCCGCCGAGCCGTAGGCTGCGCCTAACAAGGCGTCGCAGACCTGCGTGGTGTCGGCGTCCGGCAGCATCACCAGGTGATTCTTGGCGCCGCCGAGTGCCTGCACACGCTTGCCATGCGCCACACCTTCGCGTTGCACGTATTCGGCGATCGGCGTGGACCCGACGAAACTCACCGCGTTGACTTCCGGGTGGCGCAACAAAGCATCGACCGCGACCTTGTCGCCGTTGATCACGTTGAACACGCCCGGCGGCAGTCCGGCTTCCGCCAGCCACTCCGCTAACAACAAGCCCGGCCCCGGATCGCGTTCCGAGGGCTTGAGGATGAAGCTGTTGCCACACACCAGCGCCACGGGAAACATCCACAGCGGCACCATCGCCGGAAAGTTGAAAGGCGTGATGCCGGCCGCCACGCCGAGCGGCTGGCGCAGCGAATAACTGTCGACTCCCGTTCCCACGTTGTCCGCGAACTCGCCCTTGGTCAGATGCGGCGCGCCACAGGCGAACTCCACCACTTCCAGGCCGCGCGTGACCTCGCCCGCCGCGTCGCTCACCAGCTTGCCGTGCTCGGCGGCAATCAGCTTCGCGAGCGTGGCACGACGCTGTTCGACGATTTCCTTGAACTTGAACATCACGCGCGCGCGCTTCAGCGCCGGCGTCGCGGCCCAGGCTGGAAATGCCGCACGGGCGGCAGCTACCGCGGCGCCCACTTCCGCCTCGGAGGCGAGCGCCACGCGCGCCGCCACTACGCCGAGCGACGGGTTGAATACATCGGCGACGCGGCCCGATGTGCCGGCCGCCAAGCGCCCGCCAATCCAGTGCGAGTAGTTGCTTAGGTGTTCGCTGGTCATTGGCCGGGAGTGTAGCGCCGCGGCCGCAACTCTACGAACTCACGCGATAGATCGGGCCTCTATACTCAGGCGATGGAACCGACCCCCGCCGAACATCAGAAGGTGCTGCAGGACCTCGACCGGTTGATGAGCGAGGCGACCGACGAAGCGAGCCGCGAGGAAATCCGGCGACTGCGCGATTCCCTGAATACGCCACAGATGATCGAGATGGCGCGCGCGGCCGAGAAGCACAAGGAACACCGCAAGGGCAACCCCGTGCTGGAGTTCCATGACACCGTGATCCCCTGGTACTTGGCGGCTTCCGGTTGTGTGATCGCCACGGCCATTTGCCTCTACGCACTGTTGCTGGCATTCGAGTTTCCGGTGCTGGTCGTCGGCGGCCGGGCCATCAGTCCCTGGTTGATCGCGACGGTCGCCGGCGCGGTCTCCGTGGCATTCACCGCCCTGTCGGTCATGCGGCCGTTCTCCGTGCGATTCGATACCGAGGGAATGATGTCGCGCGTCAGCGGCGGTCGCTGGCAACGCCTGTATACCGGCGCCATGGCGTGGAAGAACATTCGTTCATTGCGCGAGCGGCCGGAGGATCGCGTGCTCGAAGTCCGCTCGGCCGGCGGCGAGGTTTTCGAGATACCCATGCGCGTGGCGAACTATCCGATCCTTCGGGGTCATCTCGACAACATGGTGCTGTTGTACGGCGAGCGCCGCTAGTCAGGCGCGCGAGACCATCATCACGCCGGCGATCGCGATGGCACCGCCAATCAGCATCGACGTCACCAGGTGCTCGCCCAGCAGAGCCACGCTGATCGCGACGCCGAACACGGGCACGAGATTGTTGAAGATGCTGGTGATCGCGGCGCCGCACTTCTTGACCGACATGTAATACCAGACAAAGGCCAGCGCGGTACCGCATACGCCGAGGTACAGCAGTGCGCCGATCATGCGCCAGTCGAACTGCTGCATCGCCAGCCCGGGAACCTCCGGTGCCGCGACCAGCGCCAGCATCAGCGTGCCCCACAGCGCGGCGTAGTTAGTCGCGGCCAGCGGCGTGAGGCCGCTCAGAACCTTGCGACCGATGATGGTGTACACCGCCCAGGACGTCACCCCGCCCAGCATGAACAGCTCACCCGAGCCGACTCCCGCGGAGGTGATGCTGGCGATGTCGCCATGCGAGATCACGATCCACACACCGAACAATGCGATTGCCACTCCCAGCCAGCGGCGGGTGCTCAGCCACTCCTTGAGCACCAGCGACGACAGGGTGATCGTGATGACGGGATTGAGCGCGATGATCAAGGCGGTGCGGCTCGCGGGCAGACGGGCGAGCGCGGCCATGAAGAACAGGTTGTAGGCGAACACTCCCGTCAGCCCGAGCAGGAATGTCGCGAACCACTGCTGGCGCGTCAGGCGCGGGAGGCCGCCCTCCAGCACGAATGCGGCCACGAGCAGCGCCGCGCAGGCAACTACGTAGCGCGCGAACGAGCCCATCATCGGCGACAAGGTTGCCACCACGTGTTTGCCGGCGACGAAGGTGCCGCCCCAAATTGCCGGGACGATCACCAGCCGCGCGTAGTCGGTGGCGCGAACCGTACTGCTCACGGCTACTCGCGGCCCCGTGCCACGAAATTGCCGTTGCGGAATCCTGGTTTTCCGTACCGAAATGGCTCGCCGGCAAGCCCGGTCACCCGGCCTCCGGCGGCGGTCAGCACCGCGTGGCCAGCGGCGGTATCCCACTCCATGGTGGTGCCGACGCGCGGGTAGATGTCCGCCTTACCCATCGCCACCAGGCAGAACTTGAGCGAGGAACCAATGGAGCGGAATTCGGCCACGCGGTAGTTAGCGAGGAAGGCGTCGGTCTCGGGCGTGCGATGCGAGCGTGAGGCGACCGCCGTCAGTCCCTGCGCGGGCGGCGCACGCACCGCGATCGGGTTGCCCATCGATGGCATGGTGCCGTCGGGGTCGGCGTCGATGTGGCCGGCTTTGCCGGCGGCAACGTCGCCCCAGTAGAGTTCGTGCCGCGCCGGCGCGAACACCACGCCGAGGACCGGCTCGCCGTCCTCGATCAGCGCCACGTTGACGGTGAATTCATCGCGACGGCTGATGAATTCCTTCGTGCCATCGAGCGGATCGACGAGAAAGAATCGTTCGGCGATGACCGGCACGTGCCCGGCCGCGACGGATTCTTCGGCCACCACCGGCACGTCGGGAGCGATCGCCGCCAGGTCCGCCAGAATGATCTTTTCCGCGGCCTCGTCGGCGGCCGTGACCGGCGATGTGTCCGCCTTGTCGCGCACCGAAAAATCCGTGGCATGGACTGCCATGATGGCGGCGCCGGCGCGTTGCGCGGTATAGATCAGCGATTGCAGCAGGGCACTCATGGAGTGCTCCCATTATCCATTGTCGACTGGCGGCTAGCGACCATCGCCGCGCAAAATTCGCGCACGTCGGGCCGGCCGAATATTTCGCGGGCGCTCGAGGTCATGCGCCGCGTCCAGTTGGAATATTCGGAGCTGGTACCGGGCACATTGACGGGCTCGAGCATGCCGATCATATCTTCGAGCTGCACGGTGACCAGCGCCGTCGGGCTCCTGCCGAGGTACGAATGCACGGCGCGTCCAAACTCGGCTGAATATTCCGGCACCACGCCGTCAGTGCCGTCCCAGAGATGCTCGCGCCGCAGCGCGCGCAGCAGCCGCTGCCGGTCGAGCTGCCGCTCGGCGCGCGTGCGTGTCGCCGTGGACACGTCCGTGTAAAACCCGAGCCGTTCCCACAAATCAATGTCGTGGCCGCTCCACCAGCCGTGCAGCGTCGGCAGATCGTGCGTGGTGACCGCCGCCAACGCGTGACGGATATAGCCGGCGGGCGCAACGAACTCGCCGCCCTTCTGTTCGAACAACACCACCTTGTAGTGATACACACCGAACTGCGGCAGCGCGCGGCGGATTTCGTCGGGCACCACTCCCAGATCCTCGCCCACCACCAGGCATTGCTGACGATGACTCTCGAGCGCCACCACGGCCAGCAGATGATCGAGTGGATAGTGCACGTAGCCGCCGTCCGCCGATTTGAATCCGCGCGGCACCCACCACTGGCGGAACAACGCCATGACGTGATCGAGCCGCAACGCGCCGCAGGCCCGCATGCTGGCGCGCACCAGCGCCACGAACGGAGCGTACGCCGTCCGCCGAAGCTGACGTGGATCCTGCGGCGGTATGCCCCACTCCTGCCCGCCGACGCCGATGGGATCGGGGGGCGCGCCGATGGCCGCACCGGTGCAATAAAGCGATTGATCCGACCACGTCTCCGAACCCGAGGCGTTCACGCCCACCGCGTAGTCACCATAGATGCCGACACTCAGGCGAAGCTCGCGCGCCAGTGCGCGCACCGCGCCCAGCTGTTCGGCCGCGAGCCACTGCAGGTAGCCGTGAAAGTCCACCTCGTCGGCGTGTTCCTCGGCAAAGCGCCGCACCGCGCTGCTTCCCGGCGAACGGTATTCCTCCGGCCAGCTGTGCCAGCCCGCGCCCGTGCCGTGATGCCGGCGAAGATAAGCGTCAATCGCATCGAACAGTGTATGCAGGCGCAGCGCTTCGCCACGCTCGCGCAGGAAGGAACGGCACGCGGACGCGCGCGTCGTGTGCCGCGCGAGATGCTCGGTGCGGAACAGTTCGAAGGCGGCCTGGAGTACCGGCATCTTGAGGCTGGCGACCGCCACATAGTCCACCTGTGTGGACGCGCGGACCTGGGCGAGGCGCTGGCGAAAACCGGCGTCGGCCATGATGGCCAGCGCGCGGCGCGAGCCCTGCACTTCGAGAACCGTCGCGACATCGATGAACATCACATTCAGCGCGTGGCGGCTCGACGCCGAATATGGCGAATACAGCGTGGGATCGGCCGGAAACAGCGCGTGCACCGGACTGATGCCGACAAAGCCTGCGCCGGCAGTGGCCGCCAGCCGCAGTAGTTCGGCCAGGTCCGAGAAATCGCCGATGCCCCAGTTGCTTTCCGAGCGCAGCGCATACAGTTGGACCGCCACGCCCCAGAGCCTGGCGCCGCGCGCGACTTCGTCGGGCTCATAGCACTTGTCCGGCGCGACGATGAGCACGCAATTCTTGCGCGCAGCGTTCTCGAGATCGATTTCGAGGCGGTGATATCCCGGCGGCAGGTCCGCCGGCAACGGCAGGTCGCGCAACATGAACCACTTGCCATCCTGCTGGTGCGAACCGCGCTCGGGCAGATCCCAGGCACGCGCTTCGCCGCTGCGGATCCCGCCCGACTCGAGCGTCACGGTCCAACGCAACAATGCATTGTGTTCGACGGCCGGCGTGTTCACGCGCGCCGCGTGGACCTCGCCGTGCAACACCACGACGTCGCCTAACAATCCACGCGGGTGCGCCGCCTCGGATTCCTGGATCTGCCGCTCGAGCGCCGCCGCATCGTCGAGCTGGCAGTGCATGGCGCGCAGGATCGCGGTCTTGGTGGCGAGCGTGAAATGTTTGAGCTCGCCCTGGTAGGAATGGTAGGCGTCGCCGATGCCGCGCGCGCGCGCCAGCCGTTCGATCAGCGGCGTCAACCCGTCAGATGACACGTTGTAACGCCAGTGTCTGGTGCGGCCCCACTCTCACCGGCCCCGCGGGCAGGCGAAACCCGGACAGCACGCCGACCGGGTGCGCCGTATCGAGCACCACGTCCCAGCCGCTTTCGCCGCTGAACGACGGCAGGTGGAACTCGCACTCCGCCTCGGTGGGATTCAACAGCAGCAGCAACTCCGGCAACGAGGCCGTGCCACCGACACCGACCCCCAGGCAGCGCAGATCGGGGTTGTTCCATTCCTGGTCGGCCAGTTCGTGCCCGGCCGGATGCCACCAGCAGATGTCGCGCGTATGGCTGGCGTGCAATGCGCCCTTCAGAAACGTATCGCGCCGCAGCTCCGGCCGTGAACGACGCAGCGCCGACAGCGCGCGCACGAATTGCAGCAGCGAATCGTCGGCCTTGAGCTCGTCCCAGTTGATCCAGCTGATCTCGTTGTCCTGGCAGTAGGCATTGTTGTTGCCGTTCTGCGTGCGATACATCTCGTCGCCGGCCAACAGCATTGGCACGCCCTGCGAGAAGAACAGTGTCGTCAGCATGTTGCGCGCCTGACGGCGGCGAAGTGCAATCACCGCGACGTCGTCGGTCGGACCTTCGACACCGCAATTCCAGCTCTGATTGTTGGAGTTGCCATCGCGGTTGTTCTCGAGATTGGCCTGGTTGTGGCGCTCGTTGTACGACACCGTGTCGCGCAGCGTGAAACCGTCGTGCGCGGCGATGAAGTTGACGCTCGCGGTCGGCTTGCGGCCGTCGCGGCGGAACAGATCCGACGAACCGGCGAAGCGTTCCGCGAAACCACCCAGCATGCGGCGCCCGCCGTGCCAGAAGGCGCGCATCGTGTCGCGATAGCGATCGTTCCACTCACTCCAACCGGCTGGAAAGTTTCCGAGTTGATAGCCACCGAGGCCCACGTCCCAGGGTTCGGCGATGAGCTTCACGTACGCCAGCACCGGGTCCGCGGCCAGCATGGCGAAGAACGGCGAGTTGGAATTGAATCCGGAGCGGTCGCGCCCCAGCACCGTGGCGAGATCGAAACGAAAACCGTCGATGCGGAACTCTTCGGCGAAGTAGCGTAACGAAGCCAGGATATCGGCCTGCACGATGGGATGGTCGCACGACACGGTATTGCCGCAGCCGGTGACGTCATCGTAGAACCGCCGGTCGTTGGCGCGATGGAAGTAGTAGGCGCGGTTGTCGATACCCTTGAAGTTCAGCGTCGGCCCGAGCTCGTTGCCCTCGGCAGTGTGGTTGTACACCACGTCGAGAATCACCTCGATGCCGGCCTTGTGCAGCGCCTTGACCGCCTGCTTGAGCTCCACCACCGGGTCCTTGACCGCGTATCGACTGGTGGGCGCGAACCAGGACAGCGTGTTGTAGCCCCAGTAATTGGTGAGACCGCGTTCATGCAGGAATCCCTCGCTGGTCAGCGCGTGAATCGGCATGAGCTCGACCGCGGTCACTCCCAGTTCAACCAGGTGTTCGATCACCGCCGGCACCGTGAGCGCCAGATACTTGCCACGCCATTCCGGCGGCACATCCGGATGCAGCTGCGTGAATCCCTTGACGTGCAGCTCGTAGATGAACGTTTCGCGCCAGGGCACGGCGGGTTGGCGGTCGCCTTCCCAGTCGAACTTTCCGTCGATGACCCGGCAACGCGGCATCGCCGGCGCGCTGTCGACGAGGCTCGGCCTCGAGCCGGTGGTGTCGGTGGCGTCGTAACCGAGAATCGACGGATGCCACTTCACATCGCCGACGATGTCGCGCGCCCACGGATCGATCAGCAGCTTGTTGGCGTTGAATCGATAGCCCTCGCGCGGATCGTAGGCGCCGTGCACCCGGAGGCCGTACAGCGTGCCGACTCGCGCCAGTTCCTGCTCGACGAAGCCGTGGTAGACCGCGCCGGTGCGTCCGGGAAGCGTGAGCCGCGCGGTTTCACGCTCGCCCGTTGCGTCATAGAGACACACATCGACTCGCGTGGCGGCGCGCGAGCGAACGGCAAAGTTCACCCCATCTCCGGTGAATGTGGCTCCGAGCAAGCCGGGCGACCCATCCTTCATCCGGCGCGGCGCCTCAGGAAAACGGCGGACAGCGGCGGCAGGCGAATGCGCAGCGCTTGCGGAAATCCATGCACCACGTGCGCGAACGCCTCGTAGCCGGAAGCAGCCGCGAAACCCGAGCCGCCATAGCCCGGGTGATCCGAGTCGAATATCACTTCGTAGCGGCCGGCGTCCGGCACGCCTAACCAGTAGTCGTCGCGCGGCACCGGCGTGGCGTTGAACACGCAGACGATCGGCGCCAGCCCGTGTTCCTGGCGCAGGAATGCGAACACGCTTTCGTCGGCGTTGTGCAGATCGGTCCAGCGAAAGCCACCCGCATCACAATCGGTGGCATGAAACTGCGGATTCGCACGATAGAACCTGGCGAGGTCGCGATTGAGACTCTGCAAGCCGAGGTGCGCCGGCTTCGCGAGCAATGGCCAGTCGAGCTGTTCCTGCTCGCGCCACTCGTGCCACTGCCCGAACTCGCAGCCCATGAACATGAGCTTCTTGCCCGGATGCGCCGTCATGTAAGAAAGGAACAGGCGATAGTTGGCGCGCTTTTGCCACTCATCACCGGGCATCTTGTCGAGCAGCGACTTCTTGCCGTGCACCACCTCATCGTGCGAGATCGGCAACACGAAGTTCTCGGTCCACGCGTACATGAACGAGAACGTGATCTTGTTGTGCTCGTGGCGGCGGTAGACGGGATCCTTCTCGAAGTAATGCAGAGTGTCGTTCATCCACCCCATGTTCCACTTGAACGAGAACCCGACACCGCCCAGGTGCACCGGGCGCGAGACGCCGGGAAACGCGGTGGACTCTTCCGCAATGGTCAGGACCCCAGGGTGGTTGGCGTGCGCCACGGTGTTGAACTCGCGCAGGAAATCGAGCGCTTCGAGATTCTCACGGCCACCGTACTTGTTAGGCAGCCACTCGCCCGCCTTGCGGCTGTAGTCGAGGTACAGCATCGACGCGACCGCATCGACGCGCAGCCCATCGATGTGGTAACGCTCCATCCAGTACAGCGCGTTGGCGACGAGGAAATTCTTCACCTCGTGGCGTCCGTAGTTGAATATCTTGGTGCCCCAGTCGCTGTGTTCGCCCATGCGCGGGTCGGCGTGCTCGTACAGCGCCGATCCGTCGAAATCGGCGAGACCGTGCGCGTCCTTCGGAAAGTGCGCCGGTACCCAGTCGAGAATCACGCCGATGCCCGCCTGGTGGCAGGCATCGACGAAGGCCATGAAGTCCTTGGGCGTACCGTAGCGCGACGTCGGCGCGTAATAGCCCACCACCTGGTAGCCCCACGAGCCGTCGAACGGATGTTCGGCCACGCCCATGAGCTCGAGGTGCGTGTAGCCCATGTCGACCACATAAGGAATCAGCTGCTCGGCCGCTTCTTTCCAGGTATAGAACGGCGGTTCCCGATCCCACGAGTGCTTCCAGCTCGACAGGTGCACTTCGTACACATTGATCGGCGAACGGCGCCAGTCGCGCTGGCCACGCTCGGTCATCCAGGCGGCGTCCTTCCAGTCGTATCCCTCGAGCGACGCGACGATGGAGGCCGTCTCCGGCCGGCGCTGCATGAAAAACCCGAAAGGATCGGACTTGAGCAGCAGCGAATTTTTCTGCGTGCGTATTTCGTATTTGTACTCGGCACCCTCGCCCACGTCGGGCACGAACAGCTCCCAGACCCCGGAGCCGCCGCGCGCCTGCATGGCATGCTTTCGGCCGTCCCAGCCATTGAAACTGCCGACCACACTGACGCGCTTTGCGTTGGGCGCCCAGACTGCGAATTGCGTGCCCGCGACACCGTCGCGCACCTGCAGGTGCGCGCCGAACTTGTGATACAGGCCGTAGTGTCGGCCTTCGCCGAATAGATAGAGGTCGAAGTCCGAAAGCTCGTGTGAGAAGAAATAGGTGTCGTGCTTGAAGACGACGTGATCGAACGGGAAACGAACGCGCAGGCGGTAAGGCACCACCGGACGGCGTTGCGGGATATTGCCTTCGAACAGGCCAGCCTCGTGAATGCGCTTGAGAGGATGAAGTTCGCCGGGCGTGTCCTCCCAGCAGACGTCGATCGTCTCCGCGCCGGGTTCGAGCACGCGCACCACGCACAGAGGCTTCCCCGACGCCTGCGGAAACTCGTGGTAACCCAGCAGCGAACGCGGCTCATGGTGAGTGGCATTCACCAGCGCGGCGATCTCCGACTTCGTCAGCCGGCCTTTAATGGGGACATTCCTGATTTGCTAGCAAATGGCGACAGGCCTCGATGTGTGCGGTTCATTCGTTATGCCTTCTAAAAGGAGGCGCCTTCTCATTAAATCACCGATCGGATGTTCCAGATGCGGTCCGCGTACTCGCGGACGCTGCGGTCGCTCGAGAACGGTCCCATGCCGACGGTGTTGAGCACCGCGCGGCGGCTCCACTCCTCCGGCTGCCGGTACAGTGCATCGACACGATCCTGCGCTTCGCAATAGGCGGTGAAATCGGCGAGCACCAGGAACGGTTCGCCATCGGACATGAGCCGTTCGACCACGAGGTTCGCGTCATCGGATCGGCCGCCGTTGAAAGCGCCGCTGCGAATCAACTCGAGCGTGGCGGCCAACTCCGGATTCGCCGCGACGATTTCCCGCGGGCGGTAGCCGTTGGCCTGCCGCGCGGCGGCTTCGTCGGCGGTCATCCCGAAAATGAAGATGTTTTCCGGCCCGACCGAATCGCGAATTTCGATGTTGGCACCGTCCAGCGTGCCGATGGTCAGCGCGCCGTTGAGCGCGAGCTTCATGTTGCCCGTGCCCGAAGCTTCCATGCCGGCGGTGGATATCTGCTGCGAAAGGTCCGCGGCCGGCATGATGATCTGCGCCAGCGATACGTCGTAGTCCGGCAGGAACACGCACTTGAGCGTGGTCAGCGTGACCGGATCCTGGTTGATCGTAGTCGATACATTATTGATGAGCCGGATGATGGCCTTGGCCAGGGCATAACCTGGCGCCGCCTTGCCGGCGAACATCACCGTGCGCGGCACCCAGTGGTCATCGGGGCGCGCCTTGATGCGGTTGTAGCGCGTGACCACGTACAGGATATTGAGCAGCTGGCGCTTGTATTCGTGGATGCGCTTCACGTGCACGTCGAACAACGAATCGACGCTCACGTCGATGCCGGTGCGCCGGTCCACCTCTTCGGCCAGCGCAATCTTGTTGGCGCGCTTGATCTCGCGGAACTGTGCGCGGAATGCCGGATCGTCCGCCGCCCAGCGCAGCCGTTCGATTTCCTCGAGGTCGTTTTCCCAGGCGCTGCCCAGTTTTTCCGTGAGCAATCGTGCCAGCCGGAGATTGGATTGCTTCAACCAGCGCCGCACCGTGATGCCGTTGGTGACGTTGGTGAAGCGATCGGGGAACATCTGTGCGAAGCCCGCGAAAATGGTTTTCTTCATGAGATCGGAATGGAGCTTGGCAACTCCATTGACCTTGTGACTGCCGATCACCGCCAGGTGCGACATGCGCACGCGCCGCCCCTGCGACTCACCGATGATGGACAGCGTGGTCTTCGCGGCGCCGTCACCCTTGAAGCGTTTCTCCACCTCGAGCAGAAATTCCTCGTTGATGCGGTAGATGATCTCCAGGTGCCGCGGCAGAAGCTGCTCGAAGAAGTGCACCGGCCATGTTTCCAGCGCTTCGGGCATCAGCGTGTGATTGGTATAGCCGAACACGCTGCGGCAGATTTCCCAGGCCTGTGGCCACGGCATGTCGTACTGGTCGATGAGCAGACGCATGAGCTCGGGAATGGCGAGCGTCGGATGGGTGTCGTTCATCTGCACGGCGAGTGCAGTCGGCAATTCTTCGAGCGTGCGCTCCTCCGCCAGGTGCGTGGCGAGAATGTCCTGGATGCTCGCGCTCACGAAGAAGTACTGCTGCTTGAACCGCAGCTCCTTGCCCTGCGGCGTGGAATCGTCGGGATATAAAACCCGTGAAAGATTCTTGGCTTCGATCTGATCCTGGACCGCGGCCGAATAGCTGCCGGCGTTGAAGTCCTCGATGTGGAATGGCTGCAGCGCGCGCGCCGACCACAGGCGAAGGTGATTGACGGTGGGGCTGCGATTGCCGGGTACGAGCTGATCGAATCCCACGGCGAGCACGTCCCGCGTCTCCACCCAGCGCGAACGCGCAGTGCCGCCGACGTCGTGACTTGCGAGCACGCGGCCGCCGAATCGCACGATGTAACGCGCGTCCGAGCGCGGCGTTTCCCATACGTTGTGCAGACGCAGCCAGGTGCTGGCGGACTCGCGTTGCGCGCCGTCGGTATCGATGGTCTGC
>JBDTSV010000079.1:0-36256 GCA_039930985.1 Pseudomonadota bacterium | reverse complement strand
GTGAGAGAAAATTGGACTAGGTGACACAAACAACTGAGGGCCGACTTCTCGTGCCTTGCCGCACTACAACAATAAGACAGAGTGTCTAGATGAACGATTTTCAGCAGTCTCCTCAGCTGGCGGCGCGCTCACAGCTATGTGCGAAGCTCGAGGGCATCGAAAAGGTCGTGGTGGCGATTCATGGGATCGGCAGCCAGACACGAAGCAGCACGATTCGCGAGGTGGTCAGGCAATTCGGCGATCGTCAGAAAAAGAAGCTGCCGCTGATGCCTCTTGGCTTCTTTCACTTCGACCCGGGATTTAGCACGCTGGTCAGTCGTCTATCAAACGATAGCGACGATCCGCTGTCGCGCATCGGCTTTGTCGAAGTTTTCTGGGCGGATATACCGCGGGGGATCGTACAGAAGAACGACACGCTCGAAGAGACGAAGGCATGGGGCAGAACCATCGTCAGCCGGGCTCAGGCGCTTTACGAGAGCAAGGCGACCCAGACGGGAACAAAGCTCTTGCCGGCAGACTTCACGCTGGCTGCGGGCGTGGTCGAGGAAGTCGTCGAAGCCATGGCGGTCCTCGAAAATCTCTGCACGCTTGCGGACAAGGCCGGGATTTTCAAATTTGATCTCGCCTCATTGCTGCGCGACTACGTCGACGATGTGCAGGTGGTCACGGAGTTCGAGCCCTTTCGCCGCGAGATCCTGCTGTGCTTTCACAAGACGATGGCGGGAATCGAGCGGGCGTTCCGCGACTGCAATTACCCGCTTCCCGAGATCCACATCGTCGCTCACAGCGAGGGCACAGTAGTCAGCTTCCTGGGCCTGCTCGAAGCGCTTTCGGGCCTTCCAATCCCGGACCCCGAGGCCGGACCAGGCCAACCTCCAACGATAAGCACCAGCTGGATCGGGCGGGTCCGCGGCTACATGACTATCGGCTCACCAATCGACAAGCATTTGGTGTTGTGGCCAAGGCTTTGGGATCAGGTGCGCGGGAAGCTGAAGCTCAGCGAACTTCCGCATACGCCGGCGACGGAGAAGGGCCAGCCGATCAAGTGGCGCAACTACTACGATCATGGCGATCCCATTGGTTTCAAGCTGGATACCGCGCGCGAGTTCTTGCGAGAGCAGCAATGCTCGATATTCGAGTTCGATGGCGACAAGCACGACTATGGCTTCAGTCGCTATCCACTGCCTGGCAAGGCGCACAATGACTACTGGAAAGATGCCGAGGTCTTTGGGCATTTCATTGACGAGGTCGTGAGCCCGGCGAAAGACGCGCCCAAGCCGCCGAAAAATAAAGCGTGGCCGCGCACAGTCAGCCTGGCTCTGCCGTATGTAATCGTATTCGTGCTTCATGTTGCCGCGGTCTATGCGCTCTTCAAGGGCATCTCGGGGCTTTTCGAATTGCCGCCGCCGCTCTCCGCGGTCGCGCTACAGCTCCTTGCGCTCGGCGGGTTCTTCAATGCCGTGACCATTGCCGCGCGTCTACCGCGGCTGACCAAGGCAATTGCACCTCGACTTCGAGGCCTGACTACTCTGGTGGTGCTCGGCGGATTTTCCATCCTGTGTCTGGGAAGCGCAGCGAGCTATGTCGGCGGCGCCATCGCCCACATCATAAAACTTCCATTTGATCCGTTGCAGACGGGCCAAATGGCGATCGCGGCAATCGGCATCCTTGTCGTCCTGACGGGCTGGCTGGCGCCTCGCAAGCCGCGCTGGGGCAGGCGTCTTCTGATCACTGTTGGCGGATTGCTCGTCGTGGCCATCGTCGTCATCAACTGGCTCTATGGACAATCGTCCGGCAAACCATTGTGGCCCGCCGTCCTCGGCGCGGCAGGGTTCATCTACATGTGGTGGCTCGGAATACTGTTGTTCGACTTGACGTTCATCTGGCACCGCTACGTCAGGCAATCAGTGGCAATCCAGTCACTGAGAAACTGGTCGAGTTACAGGCAACCCTCATAACCACACTCGAGCAATCGCTTCCCGCATCTATGCACACAAGCGTGAAGGCCGCACAACTCCACCCAAAACACAACCCCATTTCCCGGCTGACCGCTCCTCACCACGATCCCTGACACTCCAACTACAGCGACCACCACATCCGGCGTGGGCGCAAGGAGTTAGTCATGCGTACTTGGTGCTGTTTCCTGGTTCTCCTCGGTCTCGGTCTCATGCGCCATGCGACCGCGGCGCCGCAAGTCGACGGCGGCGAGGGATTCACCTGCGCATTGGGCTCGAGCGGCCGGGCATTCTGCTGGGGCACGAACACGAGTAGTCAGACGGGAAGCGGACTCGGGTTGCCGGTGCTGGCTACCGTGTCGCGGCCGACCGAGATGGCGGCGGGTTTCGTCACTGTGTCGAGCAGCGCCTGGCAGAGCTGCGGGCTGTAGGCGGACGGCAGCGCCTGGTGCTGGGGCGACAACTACTGGGGCCAGCTCGGCAACGGAAACTTCGACCAGCAGGACCTGCCGGTGCGCGTGCAGACGAAGTCGCGGTTCAAGTCCATCAGCGTGGGTAGCGCACATGTCTGCGCCATCGATATGGCAGATGAGGCCTGGTGCTGGGGCTTGAATGCCGACCTGCAACTCGGGCAGCAGTCGAACTTCCCCTATCTATCGAACACGCCAATGCACGTCTGGCCCTGGAATCCCTCCTCGCCGACGCCGTTCGTGAAATTCAAATCGATCAGCGCCGGCGGAGCGCACACCTGCGGCATCGACATGAGCGGCGTGGCCTGGTGCTGGGGCAGCGATCTCGGCGGCCGCGCGGGCCTCGATCTCAATCTGTGCGGTGGCTCTGCATTCGTACCCTGCAATTTCTACGCGCCCGTGCAGACGGAGGCGAGCAAGGCGGGCCTGCGCTTCGTATCGATCTCGGCAGGCTGGCTCAACACCTGCGCCATCGATACCAGCGGCCAGGTGCAATGCTGGGGCAACGTCAATCGCGGTAGAACGTTCGTGCCGGTTTCGACCACTCCACGCGCTGACCGGCCGTCGGTGGTGACGGGCATCGGCACTGCAGTGTCCGTCAGCGTCGCCGACCATTCGGCCTGCGTGACCACGAACACGGGCGAGATCGATTGCTGGGGCGCCAATAACTATGGCCAGCTCGGCGACGGCTCGGTGGTTTCGGCGAGCGCGAGCAGCGTCACGCCGGTGCGAGTGGTCGGGGCTCTGGACTATTCATCCGTGTCAGTGAGCGGCAATCACGCCTGCGGACGCACGACGAGTGGCGCGGTGCGTTGCTGGGGCAACCACGACGCGGGCCAGCTCGGCACGAACAATGCCACCGGGACCAAGGTGAACGCACCGGTCCTGGTCACGGCACTCGAGTCGACGCTGGTGACGACTGCGCTCTCGCACACCTGTTCGCTGGACTCGGCGGGCGTGATTGCATGCTGGGGCGACAACAAGTACGGCCAGATCGGCCACGGACGTAGTTCGATGAAGGTGGCGGGGCAGTCGCTGGTGCCGACGCCGGTGGCTCGCTTCTACGGCGCCACGCTGCGCTCGATCTTCGGCGGACAGTCTCCGCCGGAAACTCTGTCTAACACCATGGCTCCCGACACCAAGTGGATCCCGAGCGCGGTGAGCTTCAAGGACCTGGCGGTGGGCGGCGAGCACGTCTGCGCGCTGGCCACCACTGGCCTCGCCTATTGCTGGGGTGCGGACTTCTATGGTCAGACCGGCAGCGGCAAATCGACTCCAGTGAACTGCCGCTATGGAAAGGAGAGCACGAGCCAGTGCGTGCCCTATCCGACCATCGTCTCGCGTGCCGAGGGTCACGTCTTCGTCGACCTCACGGCGGGCGGGTTGCACACCTGCGGCAGGAATGCGAGTGGCATCGTGTTCTGCTGGGGATCGTCTATCTACGGCGAGCTGGGCACGGCGGCCACCTCCACGTGCACGCTCTCTCCGTCCTGCTTCCAGCGCGTGCCCGCGCAGGTCGCGGTGCCATTCCCGTACCGCGCGCAGATGCTCGACGTGTCGGCCGGCGACGGCAATACCTGCGCGGTCAACGGCAACGACGTGTTCTGCTGGGGCGTGCTCGCAGGCGCAACGCCCACGCCCATGAAATTCAACTCCGGAGCTAACTACATGCGCGTCGGGGCGGCCTCCATGCACATGTGCGTCGGTTTTCCGAATGGCGCGCTGGAATGCCTGGGTGACAACAGCTATGGACAGCTGGGAGACGGCACGAACACTACTGCCGGAAGCCCCATCCTCGCCGCGGGCGGCCAGGCGTTCGCGCCGTTCGATGCGAGCTGGTCGTTCATGTGCGGCGTCGATCCATACAGCAACGACGTCAGCTGCTGGGGCGCCAATTACGGCGGCCAGTTGGGCGACGGCACGACGTTCACCTCCAACATGCCGGTCTGGACATTGTTGCCGGCGGGCTTCGGAGCCGTGACGGTGGGCACCGGCTTCGATCACGCCTGCGCCGTCAACGGCAAGGGGCAAGTGGACTGCTGGGGCAGCAATGCATTCAGCCAGGTCGGCGATGTTCTGGCGATCGGTAACAAGGCCGTAAGCAATCCATCAGCCATCGCCGGCGGCTGGTCGATGCCTTGATCTGCACGTCCTTCGCGCCTTGCGCCTCTGAATCAACACATTCACTGGCCGCAAGCGCTAGCGTCATCCCGAATGTGGGTCAAAACGTGTCATGCGCCGTTGCTGCAGTAAACTCTGTTCACCAGGTGTCGAGGCGCCACGCCCCCAGGGTCTAGAAAATGCAGCACAAGTCACCCGGATTCATGGTCACGCTGCTCGCGCTCATGGCCTGCGGCACAAGCCTCGCGGATACGCCTAACAAGCTGCCGGAGTTCACGCACACGGCGTCTTCCGAGTGGATCAACTCTTCTCCGCTAAAAACCTCCTCGCTGCGCGGCTCGGTGGTGCTGATCGAATTCTGGGCCTTCGACTGCTCCAACTGTCGCGCCACTCTGCCGTGGCTGGAGGCGGTGCATGCCGAGTACGGCGCTCGTGGCCTCAAGATCATCAGCGTGCACACACCGGAGCTGAAGCAAGAGCACGTGCCGGCAAACGTGCGCCGGGTGGTGAAGGAGTTGGGAATCAGCTACCCGGTCATGATCGACGGCGACTACTCATACTGGACGGCGTTGAACAACCGCTACTGGCCGGCGTTCTACCTGGTGGACCGGAAAGGCAAGATCGTGCGCACGGCTCTTGGCGAATTGCATCGCGGTGAGGAACGCGGGGACGCGGTTGAAGCGGCGATTCGCGAGCAGCTGGAGCGCTGACTCCCAAAGTCCAGGTCGCAGTCTGAATGACGTTCGGCGAACGGGTTACCAGCGTTTCCGCCGTCAGTCCGACAGCGATCGCTTGCCCGGCTTCCCAGACTGGGCGCATGTCATTCAAAGAATGGACCGTACTGCCGCACGGCGAGCTGACCCAAGTGAACCAGCGCATCGTCACCGTCGTGGGAGACTTGAAGATGCCGCTGTTGCACCTGCCGCGTCGCATGACCGCTGTGCGGCTCGCGTCGGGCGGTCTGGTCATCTTCAGCGCCATTGCGCTTCGCGATGCGGACATGGCCAGGCTCGAGGCTTTCGGCCGCCCGGCATTCCTGGTGGTCCCGAGCGTGATGCATCGTCTCGATGCGCCGTGTTATGCGCGACGTTATCCGTTGATGACGGTCGTGGCGCCCCGCGCCGGCGCCGAAAAAATCGCTGACGTCGTCGAAGTCGACACCAGCACGCCAGACTTCGGGGATGCAAGCGTGCGCTATGTCGAAGTTGGCGGCGACTCCGCGCTGGAAGTGGATTGCGAGGACGGCCTCACCGTCATCGTGAATGACCTCATTGGCGACATCCACGGCGAAAGCGGCATCGGCGGCTGGCTGCTGCGGGTCATGGGGTTTGCTGGCGATGATCCCCATGTGCCTGCGCCCGTGAAGATGCTGCTGGGGAAGCACAAGGCTGAAGTCGCGCGTCAGTTCCGCAGCTGGGCGGAACACGCAAACCTGCGGCGAATCATCGTGTCGCACGGCGACCCGATCGAGTCCGATCCGAGGGCAGCGCTGCGTGTGCTCGCCGCGAGTCTCGAGTGAAACCGGAAAAGCTGGCATGCCCAAGACAACGCCGAAGCCACCAACGGCCGGCGCTGGATCCGCGATTTCGAACTCACCAATACAAAGAAGCGTTGATCAGGCCACAGGACACGCGTCAGTGCGTTCCCGCTGGAACGTCCTTCAGTCGCCGCGCGCGGTTGGTTTGGTAGAGCAGGGCGTCGACGGCCATGCCGTAGTCCATCCGGTCACCTCTCTAAACGTATTGGGACGTCGCAGTTGGCAAGTTCCGCCACTCGCCAGGCGGCTGCGTGAACCCCGGTAACACGCTGTCGACGGAATTGCCGTTCGCCTTCACGAACCGCAGCGCGCCGTCATCGAGCACCTCGATGCGAATGCCGCCTTCGTGCACGGCGCGGTGATGAAACCTGCACAGCGACAGAAGATTGGAAGGCTTCGTCTCTCCGCCGTTCGCCCAGTGCTCGATGTGATGCGCGTCGATGTAACGGCTGTTCGCGCAGCCGGGAAAGCGACAGCCTTTGTCGCGCGCATCGAGCAGGCGGCGTAGCGGAGCGGAAATCGTGCGCGTCTTGCGTCCCACGTTGAGCGGCTCGCCGTCATCGTTTTCGACCAACTCGACCACGCTTGCGTCGCACGCGAGCCGGCGCGCGGTCTCCGCGGCCATCGATGGCCCATGCTCGAACTCGCAGCAGCCAGCGGCGCCGGTCTCGGCGGGCAACCGGCAGGTCAGCACGAGTGAACCGTCGTCGTCGTACCGAAAGTTGACGCCGCGAGCCTGCTGCTGCCGCGCTTCGCGCGACAACTCCGCGGCCTCCTGGCAGCGGCGAAACGCGCGCACGAGTTTTTCAACGTGTTGCGCGGTGCCGTGCTCGGCGATCATCAGCAAGGCGTCTTCAGTCTCGGCGCTGGCGACGCGCGTGATCTCCCGCGCCTTCGAATAACTCAAGGCTCCATTCGCCATCGCGGCGGAAATCTTCGGCAGGTTCTCGAGCGCGCGCGCCACCCGCACCTTCTCGCGCGCCGCGCCCATCGCAACACCGCACTTCCAGTTGAGCCAGTGCGCGCACGACTGCATGGCGCTTTCTGACCAGCCTTTGCGCCGGTCGAACTCCGCGATCAGCAGCAACCAGCGATGATTCGCGGCGTTGATGTGGCCGGTGAGGGTGCAGATTTCGGCGGCAAGTTCATCGATGCTGCGCATGATCACCTCCCTGTGACGAGGTGAAGTATAGGCGTGTGGGGCCGCTGATGCACTATGTAGTTAGGCCAACGCGGAAGAAACCTTGCCGATCTTCAACGGGCGATCATGGCTGCTCACCGCCTCCCCGATAGCCGCGCGCTATCAAGGAACTTGCACCGTTGGATTGAACGCGCAGCACGGCCATGCAAGCCTACTGACGTTCTTCGTCCCACGAGGTAACGCGCAATGAACATATTCGACATGCGTGGCCCGGAGTTTCTGGCGGTCTACCTGCTCGCCAGTGTGGTCGGTCTCATCGTGTTGTACGTCGCTTCGAGGCGCGCATCCTCGCAAAGCCGGCGGCTCCCTTCTGGCGATGCGCGCCGGCAGCTGCGCGACCCCTATCTCCTCGCATTCCTGCGCGCTGGGGCGCGGCAAACCTTGCAGACCGTGGCATTTTCACTATGCGAGCGAAGGCTGCTGAGCGTTTCGAAAAAGGGCCTGATCGTGAGCGGCGGGCAGGAAGCGTTGCGTGACGTGACTCATCCGCTGGAAGTTGCCGTGCTGGCGGAATGCAAGTCGCTGCGTGCGATCGGAAAGGTGCTGCACGACAGGCGTCTGACAAAGATGGCCGAGAACTATGCGGCTCCGCTGCGCGAATCGGGATTGATGGCCGACAACGCGGAATATGCGCGCCGCCTGCCAGCCTTTCTGACAATCACCGGCGCGCTGTTGTCGATGGCCGTCATCAAAGTCTGCGTGGCTCTGAATGGCGGCCACTCGAACATCGCGTTTCTGGCCGTCCTCACCGTGCTGGCGATGATCGCCGCGGTCATCATCTTCAGGCGGCGCAGAACGGGCGCGGGCGATCGCGCGCTCGCCGACCAGCAGACCTTGTTCGCGCAGCTCAAGGGCCGCGTGAAGGGGCTCTCGGCCGGTGGCGCGACCAACGAAGTGGTACTCGTCGCGGCCGCGTTCGGACTGGCTGCACTGCCACCCGCGGCCTATCCATTCGCGGATACGCTGCATCGCCAGGCGCAGAACAGTGCGGGCGGTGGGAGTGGCTGCGGAAGTGGAGGTGGAGGTGGAGGTGGAGGCGGCGGATGCGGTGGGTGCGGTGGGTGCGGCGGTGGTTAGTCGGGTGCAGCGCGTGGGGCTCGGCTGGCGGCCCGAGCTTGCCGCCGGCATCTTCGCGAATCTCGATCGTATCGACGTGGTCGAGGTGCTCGCGGATGACTATTTCAATGCGCCACGCCGAGAGCGCGATGCGCTGCGTGCGCTGGCCGAGCAGGTACCGGTGCAACTGCATGGCGTGGGCTTGGGATTGGCGTCCGCCTGTGCCGTGGATACCGCGCGACTCGACCGGATGGCGCGGCTGGTCGAGCACGTGCGGCCGGCAGGATGGTCGGAGCATCTGGCGTTCGTGCGCGCGAAGGGCGTCGAGATCGGACATCTCGCCATGCCGCCGCGCACCGCGCGCACCATCGAGCAGACAGTGCGCAATGTGGAATTGGCTCGCACCATCACGGGCACGGTGCCGGCGCTCGAGAACATCGCCACGCTGTTCGACCCGCCCATGAGTACGCACACGGAGGCGGATTGGTCGCGGCAGATCCTCGTCGCCAGTGGCGCGCCGCTGCTGCTCGACCTGCACAACCTGTACGCGAATGCGGTGAACGCCAGGCGCGATCCACTGGCCGACCTCGCCGCGTTCCCGCTGGAACGTGTGAGTGGCGTTCATCTCTCAGGTGGCATGTGGATTTCGCACGATGGCGGCGAACGGCGCCTGCTCGACGACCACCTGCACTCGCCGCCGGATGCAGTCTTCGAGCTGCTCCGCTCGCTGCAGATGCAGACGAAGGCGAGCTTCGACGTTGTGCTCGAGCGCGACGGCCGCTATCCGAAGTTCGAGGTGTTGATCGGGGAGTTGGATCGGGCGAGGGCGGCGTTGAGCCCGTTGGTAGCGCAACCGTTGCGCCGTTATGCGTAACCCGGCTCAAGCCAGCGAAGATCTGCTGGCGCGCCTGTTTACGGACGCGGCGTTCCGCGCGCGGTTCAAACTGGATCCGAAAAACCTAGGCCGCGAACTCGGTCTCGACGACGCGGCATTGGCAACACTGGAACAAACCGATTGGGTGGGCCTCGAACTCGCCGCGCGCAGTTATGCGCTCAAGCGCGCTGCATGTCGGAAAAAGTGAATAAGGTCACCGACACGAGCCGCGCCGGGAATTAAGTTCATGGGGTGAAACGCTTCATCGCCCTGTGCCTCATCGCGGCGCAACCTGCACTGGCTGGCTCTGATTACCTCGACCGGGCGGACGTGCGTGCGTTCATGGAATCGATGCGCGCGGAGTACGGCATCGAAACGTCGGTCCTGGATCACATCATCGGCGACGCCCGCTACTCGCCGGCGGCGGTGCGGCTGGTCGGTCCGCCGCCCAGTTCCGCGCCTGCTCAGGCGCGCTCTTACTCCCGTTACCGGGAGAAATTCCTGACGCCGGCGCTGATTTCGTTCGGCACACAGTTCTGGGCGCTCCACGCCGCGGAGCTGGGACGCGCGGAAAAGGAGTTCGGTGTCCCGCCCGAAGTGATTCTCGGAATTCTGGGCATCGAGACTCAGTACGGACGCAACACCGGTTCGTTTCGGGTAATCGACGCGCTGGTCACAATCGCCTTCGACGGCACCCGGCGCCAGGAATTTTTCCGCGACGAGCTGAAAGAGCTGCTGCTCCTGGCGCGTGACAAGAAGGTCGACCCGCTGCTCATCAAGGGCTCGTACGCCGGTGCCGTGGGGCTGCCACAGTTCATGCCGTCGAGCTACCGCAAATACGCGGTGGACTTTGACGGTGACGGGGTCATCGATCTGCTCGACAGCCCTGCCGATGCGATCGGCAGCATCGCGAGCTATATAAAAGCATTCGGCTGGGTCGCAGGCGAAGCGCCGACCGGGAAGGTCCGCCTGTTACCTGGCAGCGAAACGGATCTGGTCAGCGGACTGGATCGCGTCCACGACATCGGCGAAGTGCAAGGCAAGGGCGTCGTGTTCTCCGGTGCGGAACCGCCGGCGGTTCTTTGCTCGATCTTCGAACTACCCACGCCCGGCCGGCCGCCGAAGTTCGTCGCGGGATTCACGAACTTCGAAGTCATCACCCGCTATAACCGTTCGACTTTCTATGCTTCCGCGGTGCTCGAGCTCGCGGGTGCCATCAGGAAGGCTCACGACCAGGTGCAGGTCGCGTCGAACTGACAGGGCCGCTGCTACACTCGACTTCCCTCGAACAAGGAAGTTGTGCTCATGAAACGCAAACCGGCGAAGACCCGCAGCAAGACTGCCCCCCGCAGCAAGCCTGCCGTTCTTCGTCCCCGCCCCATCGCATTTATCGAGCCCAATGCAGCGGAGCTCGAGATCCTGCGCGCCGCGCCCATCTTGCTCCCCACATGCGACAAGGCGTGCACGGCCATCAAGATGCTCTTGAGCAAGCGCGTTGTGCCTGCGCATGGTGGCGTGGGCAGCGCGCCGCTCAATGTCGACGGATATCGCAAGCTTTCGGCTTACGTGATCTCGGATCCGCTCAGCAGCAACACCATGCGCGGCTTCTCGCTGCGGCTGTCGTTCTCGCTGTACCCGTTCGTGCAAGGCACCGGCGTCGTCGGCCAAGCCGACTGCTTCTTCAATTTCGACACGGACTGCGCGCCTGGTGTCGATGCGCAAAAACTCAACGTGCTGGGCACGAGCGATCAGAAGTCGTCTGGCGGACTGCCAAGGTACGGTGGCCGCGACCTCGCGCACATTCTGCACACGCCGGTGCTTGGGCCGTACGTGAGCGCGACGGCGATGAACGAGGACAGCGTGGAGCGCTCGGTCGAAGTCCAGATCTATCTATCGACCTGACGCCTTAATACAAGTAGGCGGCGCCCGAGTCTTCTCCTGCCTCGTTCTGCCGATCTCCGTCGACGCCCGTCGCGGCGCTGTCTTCTCCTGGCGCACCGATCGCGAGGTAGTGTCCATCGGGCCCGCCGAAGGCCACGGACTCGCCGAACCGGTCGAGCGCGCCGGGGTTAGGCGCTTTGATCAGGTACGTGTAGAAAAAATCCGGAATGCTGCCCGGCCGGCGCTTGAGCACCAATACGCCGCCGTCAGATGAGCCGCTGCTGCTCCACTGTTCCTGCGCACCTGCACCGCTGGCGTACCAGGTGGGATCACTGAAGGCGAGGTAGTCGCCGTGGCGACTGAATTCCATCGCATGCCCGAAGCCGTCATGGCCTACATTGCTAGGCGGCAGCCAATGCGCGTCCTTGACCCAGGTGAGATTGTCGCGTCGATACACACCGATGCCGCCTTCGGTGTAGAAGGTGTCGCCCTCGTGTACCGCGAGCCACGAGCCGTCGTACGTCACCGCCATGTTCGGATTTTCAAACCACAGGTAGGCCTGATCGGCGACGCGCGACCAGGTGCCGGCCACGCGACGCGACATCACCAGCCGCCCCTGGCCCGTGGATGTCTTGCAGGCGGAAACGAGTAGTTTGGCGTCGGCGGTCATGCGAACCGTGGGGCAGCGATCGCCGGCGTAGGGCGGGGCGATCGCGCCGGAGTAATCCCAGGTACCGCCGTTGCGGTAGTAGAAGTGCGTGCGGCCCTCGGGCGTACCCGTGCCGCCCTGCGGATACAACGAGCTCACCTTGATCACGGTGCCGTCGGAAGCCACGTCCACGGAGTATCCGAACTGGTCGTCCGAGTTTGCGACCAAGCCTGCGAACTTCGCCACTTCGCTCCAGCTGTTGTCGGCCGCGCGCTGGAACACGAACACCATGCCGGCATTCGCGAGACCGGCACGCTCGCGTGTTGGTGCCCCCACCGCAAGCAATGTGCCATCCGCGCTCAGTCCCATGTTGCGGAAGGTCACCGACGACCGGCCGCCCAGGCTGGTATTCGGCAGGCCATCCGATGCTCTCAGCATCGCTTCCTGCGCCCACCTGCGGCCGCTGCGCCGGTAGACGTAGACAGCGCCGGAATCCGGCAACGAGTTGTTAGGGCCATCTTCACCGTCGGCGCTCACGGCCAAGGTGCTGCCGTCCGCGCTCAGCGCCACCTGCGATCCAAGCGCATCCTGCGCCCCGGTGTTGGATGACTTGAGGTAGCCGATGGCGTCCAGCATCAGGTCGCTGGGGAGTATCTCGTTCGAGCGCGTACACCCGGCGGGGTTGCAGGCCTGCACGAAGTAGCGCGCGGTCGACCAGTTCTGCTTGTGCACGGCAATGGGTATTGCCGCGCGCGGCCGGGCAGCGGGGATGCGGTCCCCGAGCGGTTCGAAGTATCCGTGCGCCGCGGTGTTGGTCATCAGCCGGTAGTTGACCGCGCCTGGCACGGGATCCCAGTTGAAGACCAGCTCTTTCAGGTTGGCACCCACGGTCAGCACCGGCGCTGGCGGACGGGTCGATGTTTGGGCGTCGGCGGCCGCTGACGTGCCGAGAAGTAGGGCGACAGAAGTGAAGGCCGCGACACGCATGTTCTGCTCCCAAATTAGTTATCAGGAGTCACTAGCAAGCGGCGTGCCGCGGCAAAGAGGCGCTCAGTCGGACGATACGAGCGCCAGCCGGGAGAAAATTACAGGGCGCGATGTAAACGCGGTCAACGCGCTTCCCGTACAAGACGGAAGCCGATCATGCGATGCGCCTGGAAGGAGGGCCAGGCCATTGAGCGCGCCGAGGCGCGCAAGTCGGACACCTCGATGAAAAAGCTTCCGCCACGTACCACGCGGTACGCCTGCGGCGCAGGTCATGAAGCACGCGGCCAGCATGGCGATGAACCAGAAGTGTTTTACAACTACCTTGCGCTGTTCATGCAGCGCCGGATCATCGCAGCTTGGTTGTTCCAGCTGAAGGCAACTTGGGTCGGACTCGCCGCAGCGCGAACACGCTATGCTTGCGCACGATACGGAGGTGCCATGCAGGAAATCCAGGTCATTGCGACGCGTCTGGCGGTCGAAGATGCGGTGGTTCGGCTGTTCGTGGCAACGGACGAGCGGGACTGGGCTGCGCTCGAAGCGTGCTTCACCACGCCGTTTACATTGGACATGACTTCGATGGCCGGGGGCTCGCCGGCGCAAATTTCGCCGCGCGAGGTCGCGACCGCCTCGGCGACGGCGTTCCAGCCGCTCGACCACGTACATCATCAGATCGGAAACCTGCAGACGACGATAGACGGGTCAGCTGCGCTGGTTCGTTGCTACGGGGTCGCATTTCATCATCGTGCCGCCGTCACTCAGGGTTTGAAGACGCGGACCTTCGTGGGGACCTATGAGCTGAAGCTGCGGCGGGACAGTTCGCAGTGGCTCGTCACCGAGCTCAAATATCTCCTCAAGTTCATCGACGGCAATCCGAACCTGGAAAATTCGCGGTGAGATTGCTCGTGGGGACTACTTGCGCGCGTGCAGTATCCTGAAGAGCTTGTCGCCCTTGTAGCCGTTGTTCTCGCGCGCGTAGGCGAACTCCCAGAGCAGGGGCGTCGAATACAGCACTGAGGCGATGCCAGCCGCGGGCTCGAGTGTCAGCACCACACTCGCGGTGCAAGAGGTGTGCAGGCCGCGATCGCGCGCCGGGCACCAGCGCCAGATCCTGAACTTGCGCTCGGTTCGATCGGCCGAGTCGCCTTCCATCGTTTCGACGACCACCTTGCCGCGCCCAGTGAAGTTGTCGGGCCGCCCGAATCTCGCGATCAGCTTCTCGAGCACACGATCGTAGTTGGTGATGTGGTCCGGCGGCAGGTTGCGCAATTCCTCGGGCGTATCGGTATCGAACATCAGTCGCACACCACAAAACTTGTTCAGTTCGTCGAACTTGGGCGGCACCTCGCGTTTGGTCGAGTCCCAGTTCGCACAGAACTGATAGAACACCGGATACAGGAGCACGCCGTCTTTCTCGCCGCCGTAGCGAGCGCCCTGGTCCTCGACCGTGTACTCGGAAAGCACGTAGAAGCCGCCGCCTTCAAACCTGCGGCGAAGGCTATCCAGTGTCGCCTGGGGGTCACATCCGCCGGGCACGCCATTCATCGCCATACCCATGCCGCCCGCCGGTACGCAGGTGAAGGTCACGTCCTTCTCGACGGGTCGCATCCACGCGGCGCCGACACCCACGGGTCTTGCTGGCAAGGGCGCGAAGCCGGGGCTGGTTCGGACTTCACCCCAGAGGTGGCCGCTGAATCCGTCGGGCGCGACGTATTTTACTTTCTTCGGCTTGTCAGCCGCGTGCGCCGCAAAGGCGGCCACTAACACCAAGGTCGCGAAGACGCGCAAATGCGGATTGGAGAGTCTCATGGGACTCGATTGTACCGGCCGCAGCAATGCCGTTCGCGGGATCAATGCATGACGTGCTAGGGTTCCGCACTCCATCGAGGGGGATAACCATTTGCCATTGATCCGCAAGTTGTATGCATTGCGCTGGTGGATGATCAGCCTGATCACCGTCGGAACCGTCCTCAACTACCTGACGCGTGCAACGCTCAGTGTGGCTGCACCCACTCTGACCGGTGAACTCGGGATCACCGAGAAGGAATACGGCTGGATCACGGGTTTCTTCCAGGTCGGCATCATGTCTCAGCCATTTGCCGGCTACGTGATGGATCTCATCGGCCTGAAGCTCGGTTTTGGTCTGTTCGCGCTCGCGTGGTCAATGATCATGATGCTGCATGGCGTGGCTAACAGCTGGCAGATGCTGGCGGCGCTGCGCGGCTTGATGGGGTTTGCCGAAGGATCGGCGCAGCCGGGCGGGATGAAAGCGGTGGCCGAATGGTTTCCGGCGAAGGAACGCGGATTCGCCGGCGGCTTCTACAACATCGGTGCTTCGTTCGGCTCGATGCTGGCGGCGCCGCTGGTGGCCTGGGCCATCATGTTCCACAGCTGGCGTCTCGCCTTTGTGATTGCCGGCGTGGCGGCACTGGTGTGGGTGGCGCTGTGGTTCCGCTTCTATCACTCGCCGAAGGATCATCCGCGTCTGACGGCGGAGGAGCGTGATTACATCGAATCCGGCCAGGAAGCGCACTTGGCGGCGGGTGCCACCAAGACTTCGATATGGAATCTGCTCAAGCAGCGCAATACCTGGGGCATTGCGATTCCGCGCCTGCTCGCCGATCCGACCTGGGGCACCTTGGCCTTCTGGGTACCTTTTTATCTGATGAAGGAGCGCGGCTTCGACATCAAGCATATTGCGATGTTCGCCTGGCTGCCGTTCGTGACCGCGGACATCGGCTGTCTCGCCGGGCCTTCGATCGTGCTGTGGCTGCAGCGGCGTGGCGTCGGTCTCATCAATGCACGTCGCTGGGCCTTCACCGTCGGCGCGTTGCTGATGACCAGCATGGCGTTCGTCGGCAAAGTCGACGATCCGTACGTGGCCATCGCGTTGCTGTGCCTGGGCGGATTCGCACACCAGACGCTGTCGATCACCGTCATCACCATGTCCTCCGACCTGTTCCGCAGGAACGAAGTGGCGACCGTGGCCGGCATTGGCGGCTTCTGCGGCAACCTGGGCGTGTTGATATTCACGCTCCTGATCGGCGGACTGGTGAAGACCGTCGGTTACGATCCGTTCTTCGTGGCGCTGGCAGTGTTCGATATTTTGGGCGCCATCTGGCTTTGGTCGGTGGTGCGCGAGCGTGCTGCGTGATTCGCAATCCGATCCTGCCGGGCTTCAATCCCGACCCGTCCATTTTGCGGGTCGGTGACGACTACTACATCGCGACGTCCACCTTCGAGTGGTACCCCGGGGTGCAGATCCACCACTCGCGCGACCTCAAGAACTGGCGCTTGCTGACCCGGCCGCTGCGGCGCGCGAATCAGCTCGACATGCTCGGAGATCCGGATTCGTGCGGCGTCTGGGCGCCGTGCCTGACTTTCAGCGATGGGCTCTTCTGGCTCATCTACACCGACGTCAAGCGTTACGGCCGCACCACGGTTGGCGGCGCATCGGGAGCGTCGCTGCGCGACTTCCACAACTATCTGGTCACCAGTCCGACCATCGACGGCGAATGGTCCGATGCGTTGTACGTCAACAGCAGCGGCTTCGATCCTTCGTTGTTTCATGACGATGACGGGCGCAAGTATTTCCTGAACCAGCTCTGGGATCATCGTCCAGGTCGCGGCCGCTTCGCCGGCATCGTGCTGCAGGAGTATTCGCCCTCGCAGCGCAAGCTTACCGGCGAGTGTCATCTCATCTTCAAGGGCACGTCTATTGGATTCACCGAAGCGCCGCATCTCTACAAGCGCAACGGCTTTTACTATCTGATCACGGCCGAAGGTGGCACCGGCTGGGGACACGCCATGACCATGGCGCGGTCGCGCTCGCTGACCGGACCGTACGAACTGCATCCGGACAAGTACATCGTCACGGCGCGGCATCGTCCCGACGCGCCACTGCAGCGCACCGGCCACGGTGACCTGGTGGACACCCAGGCCGGTGACACCTACGCCGTCTATCTATGCGGCCGCCCACTGCCCAACCGAGGCCGATGCGTGCTCGGCCGCGAGACCGCGATCCAGAAGATGGTGTGGGGGAGCGACGACTGGCTGCGCACGCTCGATGGAAGCGGCCTGCCCGAACTCGAAACGCCCGCGCCGGCACTGCCCGCCGCACCGTTCGCTGCCAGAAAGCCTCGCGAAGACTTTGACAGCGATGTGCTGCCCATCGACTTCCAGTGGCTGCGCTCGCCTTACCCGGAAGAGCTGTTCAGCCTGACCGCGCGCCGCGGATTCCTGCGCCTGTATGGCCGCGAGACCATCGGCAGCAGTTTCCGCCAGTCGCTGGTGGCGCGTCGCCAGCAGGCTCACTGCTACAGCGCCGTGACCGCGCTGGAATACGAACCGCGTCATTTCCAGCAGGCGGCCGGTCTGGTGTGCTACTACAACTCGGCGAAGTTTCACTATCTACACGTGTCGCACGACGAGGAGAACGGCCGGCATGTGCGCGTGATGTCATGCATTCCAGACGCGTCGCAGTCCGACGCCTTCACGGCCCCGATCCCCATTCCGGCGGGCCGCACAGAACTGCGCGTGGAAGTCGACAACGAGCGCCTGCGCTTTGCCTACCGCATCGGCGACGGCGCCTGGAACTGGTTACCGGAGGTCTTCGACGCCAGCATCCTGTCCGACGAAGCCACCGGACCGGGTTCCGCCAATTTCACTGGCGCCTTCGTTGGTCTGGCCTGCCAGGACATGTCAGGCATGGCGCATCCTGCGGACTTCGACTATTTCGAGTACCGGGAAAGGGAGTATCGGATCTCGGTCGAATAGCGGGCATCGGCGCTTTCATTTACGCCCTCGTCGGCATGCGAATCCGTTTCACGGCGGTGCGCAGGATTGCGCGAAGCGCGAGATAGCTCAGCAAGGCAATGGCCGCAAGGCACGGGTACACCCACAGGCCCAGATATTCCGCAAAGCCTGGCGGAGGATTTTGAAAGCCAAATACGATGTGATCGTGCCCGAAACTCAGCGGGATGAAGTCGCGTTGCGAATGCTCATACCTGTGCGGCTCTGACAGGGGGAAGTCCAGCCAGAGGCCTACGAGCTTGGGACGAAAGAGTTTTATGCCGATACAAGCAAGACTCCACACGCCGAAGAATCCCAGCACGATCGTGCCAATCAAACCAATGACCGCGACAGAGCTGCGCCCGGCGAAGCGGATAACCGTGCGGAGCATGGGAATTGTTCGCTTGCTTGCGCGCGCGCTGTTCAACAGGTGTTCGTCCTTGAAGCTCTGCGCATAAGCGTCCGCGCTGCCGAAGCCGGTCAGTGCCTCGGTGGAAGAGACACCCGTTCTGATGCGCTCGGAGATGTGCTCTCTCGCCTCCGTCACTATCTCCCAGGAATCCTCGACCGGCAGCGACCCGAGCGCTCGTTCGAGCGCGCTCAGCCATTGTTCAACGGGCGCGTCCGGAAGCGGCGTACTCATTTCTTTCCCCTATCCAGAAATCGATTGAAGCGAGCCGTCATGGTCTGCCAATCCTCGATGTGAGCCTTGAGCTCGGCTTTTCCCTGAGGGCTGATTGCGTAGTACTTGCGAGGGTGCGAGGCCTCGTCGAGAAGCTGCCATTCGCTTCGAATGGAGCCTTGCTTCTCCAGGCGGTAGAGCAGCGGATACAAAGTGCCTTCGGCGATTTCCAACCCCGCGTCATCACGCAGCGTCTCCAGGATCTTCAAGCCGTATTCGGGCGATTCCTGCACCACGCTCAGAAGGGCGAGCTCGGCGACGCCCTTGAACATTTGCGTGCGAAGTCGCTCGCGCGATTTATCGATGTGCGTTTTACGAAACACCATGCATTGCAAGGTATAGTAAAGATCCTGGCGTGGCAACAGAAACGAATGCATCCCACTTCTTCGACGAGTTGCGGCGAGTCGCGCCGTGACCTGAATGAAGGAAGTTAGCGGTCTGGCATCAGGGCTTTGGATGTTTTCCAGAGATGTTGTGCTTGGCCAGTTTTCTGTAAAGCGTCATGCGCGACCACTGCAAGGCAGCGGCGGCCTTGCGCTTGTTCCATCGCGTGGTCACGAGTGCCGCGAGCAGGCGCTCACGCTCATGCGTGTCCGGAGACCCTCCCGCGCTCGCGCCGGGCAGGTTTTCGTCCGGGATTTCGCCTGCCGGCAGATCGATGAGCAACCGTTCGACGAGATTGCGCACCTCGCGCACATTGCCAGGCCAGTCGTGATCGATCATGCGTTGAACACCCGCAGCCGTGAGCTTCGGCGCCAGCGCGCCCTGCGGCAGACGAGTGCGCATGAAGTGGTCGAAGAGGAGGATGATGTCTTCCTTGCGATCGCGCAGCGGCGGCAGGTGCAGTTCCACAACGTTTAGCCGGTAGAAGAGATCTCGACGCAGGCGATTGTCCGCGAGCAGGGTCCGGGGCTCCACGTTGGTGGCCGCGATGACGCGTACGTCGATGGGTTCACCACGCCGACCGCCCACCGGCGTGACCTCGTGATTCTCGAGCGCACGGAGGATCTTGGCCTGGGCCGCGTGAGGCATGTCGCCGATTTCATCGAGGAACAAAGTTCCACCCGCCGCTTCACGAATCCGGCCGCGTGCCGACTGGTGCGCGCCCGTGAAGGAACCGCGTTCGTGGCCGAAGAGCTCGCTTTCGATCAGACCCTCGGGCAGCGCCGAGCAGTTGATACAGGCCATGGGCTTTGCCGCGCGCGGACTGTGCTCGTGCAGATAACGCGCGACACCTTCTTTGCCAGTACCCGTTTCGCCCGTGATCAGCACACTCGCGTCCGATGCAGCCACCTTATCGAGCCAGGAACGCAATTTTGCGATCTGCGGGCTCACTCCCACCAGCAACTGAATCGGGCCTGCCATTCTTCTTCCTTGTGTTGGCCAAGGCATGCTCCCGCTTCACGAGCGGCCCCGGCAACCCGCAAATAGGGGGTCGCATTGCGGCAAGTAGTTTGTTAGAGACGTGCGCGGTGACACTCGCGTTACAAAGTGTCACATCCGGCGAGACACATCTGGCGCCGCGCGCGTGCCAGGAACATGCAATGCGCCACGCAACTGCCGGATATTCCGAACGTTGTCAGTAGTTGGTACGCGGCTTGCTCTCATTACGGGAGCACATGAACACCGAACCCGAGGAAATCGCGCCGCCGGCAGTCCGCATCGAGGGCCGGTATGCGAATGCTTTTCAGGTGGGGCACAACGCGTTCGAGTTCGTGGTGGATTTCAGCCAGCAGTACGCGGGCAGCCTCGAGGCGCCCACGCATACGCGCATCGTCACGAGTCCGCACTTCGCGAAGGCGCTTCTGGAAACGCTGCGGACGTCCATCGCCGAGTACGAGACGGAATTCGGGGAGATAGAAGATGCCGGCTAAGCGCGCGCGCTTGATGCCTGCAACGCTTCCGGCTCCACGCGGCGGCTTGGAAGACCCTGGCATGCAGCCAGCGGTCGCCGCGGCACTCACCATGCTCGATGCGTTTCTCGGTGAATGCCTGATCGACCGGGAGCGGGAATCGACGGCGCGCGGAGCTCTCGATGGCTTGCGCGGCATGCACGTGAGTGCCGCGGAAGTGCGCCTGGCTCTCGGCGCCGTGATCGCGCCCAAGTTGCGTGGGCAGTTCGCCGGCGGCCTCGTGGAGACTCTCCGCGACGATGCGCGCTGGGCCCGGCTCATCGACGCGAATGATCTCGACGGATTCCAGACCCTGGCATTGCTACTGGCGCTTGCGCCGGAAATCGACTTGCGCTACCAGCGCGTGTTCGCTTATCTGCAGGACGACATCACGCGCCGGCGGCCGACCGTGGATTTCATCCTGACGTTGTGTTCGTCGGACCGGGTTGAACGCGAAACGCGCCGTTGCGAATTCGCGCCGACGGGCCGCCTTCTGGCGCGCGGGCTCGCGGAACTCGGCGTCAATCCCAGCTGTCCGGCAAGCCCGCTCATCGCGCACTTCCTGATGCCGGACCCGCTCGTCGTGAGCTTCCTGGTCGCGGGCGCTGCGGTCGATGCGCGACTTGCGCATTGCGCGCATTTCACCGCACAGGAGATGCAGGCCGCTCCGGACGAGAACCTCGCTCCCGAATGGCGCGCAGCACTCGCGGCCGTGCGTAGCGGCGTGCCCGCATGGCTGATGGGTGGCCGAGGGCTAGGCGAGCAGGCGTGCTCGAAGTTCATCGCCCGCATGCTCGGCCGGGCGCTCGTGACCCTGGACGCCGAACGGATCGCCGGCGATCAGCTTGCGCAGTGCCTGCGCCTCGCATTGCGCATGGCCAGCCTCAACAACGCCTGCCTGCTCGTGTTGAATGCTGACGGCGTCTGCGCCGAGGGGATGGACGTCTCCGTGTGTTTCGCGACCGATGTGCCGCTGCTGTTCAGTTCGCGGCGACTGCCCGCGCCACCACTCTGCGAGTTCGCGCGCGTGTTCGAGCTGCTGCTTCCCGACACGCGTCGTCGACGTGAGGAGTGGAGCCGCGCGCTCGCGACACAGGGGCACAAAGCCGATGCCATTGCGACCCAACAGCTTGCCAGCCGATTCCGCTTTACCACGGTGCAGATTCGCGCGGCTGCGGCCAGCGCTCGCGGCGGAGGTGCCACGGAACTGTTCGCCGCGGCACGCGCGCAGTGCAATTCCGGGCTCGACGAGGTGGCACAGAAAATAGAGCCGCGCGCCCGGTGGGATGACCTGATCCTTCCCGAGGATTCGCTGCGGCAGATTAGCGAGCTCTGCGAGCGAGTCGACGCGCGCGAACGCGTGTTCGAGGAGTGGGGATTCGGTGCCCGGCAGGCGCGCGGCCGCGGTGTCTCGGCGCTGTTCTCGGGGCCTTCCGGTACCGGCAAGACGATGGCCGCCGAGGTGCTGGCCAACGAACTTGGGCTCAACCTCTATCGCGTGGATCTCGCGCGCGTCGTCAGCAAGTACATAGGCGAGACCGAGAAGAATCTCGAGCGCGTATTCGGCGCGGCGACGGACGCGAATGCCATCGTGCTCTTCGACGAGGCGGACGCGCTGTTCGGCAAACGGTCTGAAGTCAAGGACGCCCACGATCGGCACGCGAACATCGAAGTTGCCTATCTACTGCAGCGCATGGAGGATCATGACGGCGTCACGATTCTTGCCACCAATCTCGCCGACAACATCGACCGCGCCTTCACGCGCCGGTTGAGCTTCTTCGTGCAGTTTCCGTTTCCCGACGTCGCGGACCGGCTGCGTCTCTGGCGGCGCGCGTGGCCGGATCGCGCGCCCACCGCGCAGATCGACCATGACGCTCTCGCGCGCCAGTTCCGGATCACGGGCGGCAGCATTCGCAATGTTGCGCTCGCCGCCAGCTTTCTCGCGGCCAAGGAGGATGGCGCCGTGCGGATGTCGCACGTGATGCATGCATTGAGGCGCGAACATCAGAAGCTCGGTACCACGGTGACCGGTGAGCGCCAACTCGGCCTCGCGGAGGTGGTCCATGGGCGCATCTGAGCGCGTGGCCAGCGCGCCCGCGAAGGCTGCTCCCTTGCTGCTCAGCGCCACAAAGACGCCCGTGCCGCAAGCGCAGGGTGCCGCGCCCATGGGTCGCGAGCAATATCGCTTGCAGGCCCTGGAGCAGATTCGTCAATCGGCCAATGGCCTCGAGCGGCAGATCGACACTCTCAAGTACAGGCGTAACGACCAGGCGGAGACCAACGACAAGCAGTGGTTCGTCGCGGGTGTGTCGGAAGGCGTTGGCAGCGCCGCCAATGCACTCAAGGGCAAGGGTCTGCATTGGCAGTCGCTGCCGGAAAACACCGTCTGGGGACGAGCCGAGTATCTGCTCGGAGTCGTGCGCATTCAGTTGCGCAGTGAAGACGTGCTCGGCGCGGCCCGCGCGCTCGCGGATCTCGCCGAGGAATACACGCGCGTTTACACCGAACTCATGGACTACATCGAGTCGCTGCTGGGAGGCGCGGAGCTCGCCACCAAGGGGCTCGAGGTGGCGGTGGTTGCCGGCGCCGTCGCCGCGACCATCGCAACCGGCGGCATCGCCTCTGCCGGTGGCGCCGGCCTTCTGAGCACCTCGCTGGCTGTCGGCGGTGTCGCTGGCGTGTACGGCGCCGCGCAGGAGGGCGCCACGCAGGGGGGCGAGATGATCGCCGGTTCCCGCGAGTCGTTCGACTTCAAGGCCATCGCCCTCCGCGGCGGCAAGGACGCCATCATGGGCTTCGTGGGTACGCTCGCGGGCGGCGCTATGTCCAAGTATGCAGCTAACTACTTTGGCAGGCTCGTCATGCAGCGCATGAAGCCCGACCAGATCGCGGCAGTGGCGGAGCGGCTCGGCGTGGACGCCACCAAACTCACGGCACCGCTGTTTCTTTCGAAACTGCAGACCTTTGTCGTCGACTTCTTCGCGGGCGCGGCCGTGACGCCGCTGACCACCGCGGTCGAGACCGTGCTGAGCCGGCTCGAGGGCGGCAAGGTGCAGACGCCCGAGGAATTCGTCAAGCTCGTGATCAAGAACGCGGTGGAAGGTGGGCTCATGCAGCTCTTCCTGGCGCCACTCCTGCATGGCCCGTCGCGCCGCGCAAAGAAGGCCGAACGCACGGTGTCCCTCGGCGAGCCGGTGCCGGAAGGGCAACTGCAATCCGTCCAGGAAACCACGGCGGATCTGCAGAATAGCGCCGAGGTCCGGGGCGCGCCCGAGCCCATCGAGCTCACCGCCACGCCGGAGCCGTTCGAAGTGCAAAGCGCGGGTGATGCCACGGCCGACGCGCAAACCCAGAACTGGGCGGAGCGCCCCGACGCCATCGACTTGCCGGAGGCCGGACCTCTCGAGCTGCAAAATGTCGCGGAAGGCACGCGCGATGCTCAAGTGCGCGCGGGTGAAGTCGTAGGTGTCGAACCGGTCGTCAAGCCGCCGGCACCAGAAGTGACGCCAACCACCGCTGCGCAGCCACAGACGGCAAAAACACCCAAGAAGGCGAAAGCGTCCAAGAAGGCCAAAGCCGCAAAGAAGGCGAAGGCGCCAGCGGCGGATGCATTTGTCGTGGAGCAGACGAGCCAGGGCACCCAGAAAAAAGTGAAGGCGGGCTCGCTGCTCAAAAAAGGCGCAGTGCAGTCCAACGCCGTCAAGGGCGCGAAGCAGCGCAAGACCGCCAAGCGCAAGGAACAGACCGCCGAGCAGAAGAGCAGTGAGCGTGAGCGTCGCCTCGAAGACACGTACAAGTGGGAGGAGCGTCGCGCGGAGCCCGATGAGTTGCGGCGCAATGCGCCGAAGCCCAAGACCAAAGGCCCCAAGCTCAAGGCAGGCGATCCCGATCCTGCCTTCCCGGGACAGAAGGTCAATGCAGTACACGAAGACCACCTGCTCGCGGCTAACAAGATCCGGCAGATTGAAGGCTTCGCGAAATTGGACGTGGATACGCAGAACGCGTTGCTCAACACGCCCGAGAACCTCGTCATGGTCAGCGAGGCTGCCAACACATCGCGCGGCGACACGCCGTACTCCGAATACAAGGGCAGCAAGAAACTCGGGATCGACGCCGATCCCGCCTGGGTCAAGCAGATGGCCGGACTCGAGGCGCAAGTGGAAGCGCTGATTCGTGAACGAATCCGGTCCGCGCTGCAAGCGCGCCTCAACGCCAACTGGAACACCCGACTCGGCATGCCCGAAGGCTACGAGGGACGCTGACGATGTTCGATCGACTCGACAACACGCTGAGCGCTCTGCTGAATGACGAGCTGATGCCGGCCGCGCTCGCGGGCCTGCTGAATGCGGAAGTGAGCTTCGTGACTCCCGATCGTTTGCACGCCCCTGGCCGCGCGACGGTGAATCTCTTTCTCTACGAGACGCGCGAGAACCGGGAGCTGCGCGACCCCGTGCCCATCGTTGTGCCGGGCAATGGGCTCAGTCTTCGTCGCCTGCCGCCGCTGCGCGTCGACTGCTTCTACATGGTGACAGCCTGGTCCGACGACATCGGCGCGGACAAGGTGAGCGCGGAGCACCGGCTGCTCGCCGAGGCCTTCAACTGGCTGTCGCGTTTTCCAGTGATTCCCCAGCGCTTTCTCGACGCCGGCACGCTGACCGGTCAGGTGTATGCACCGCCGACGCTGGTCGCGCAGATGGACACCTTCAAGAACGCCAGCGAGTTCTGGGTGTCGCTCGGCATCCCGCCGCGACCGTTCTTCAATCTCGTCGTCACCGTCACCATGGACCTCGATCAGGCGCTCGAGGAATTCCCCGTCACGGCCGTGATGACTGACTACCGTCAGCAGGGCAGCGGCGGATCGGATCGGCGCGCCGCCATCGGCGGCACGGTGCGCGACCGCAACAACGTGGTGGTGCGCGACGCGTGGGTGCGCATCGATCCGGCCGGCTTCACGACGGTCACCGACGCCGCGGGGCGCTTCGTGTTCGACAGCGTCGCTGCGGGATCCGGCGCCACGCTGCGTGCCCGTGCGCCGGGCTTCGCCGAAGCGACGCTGCCGAATTTCGACATTCCATCCATCAATGGCCGCTACGACCTCACTTTCAGTTGATTCCAGGAGATAGCCATGGCGATCCAAGTTGACTACCCGGGCGTATACATCGACGAGTTCCAGCCCGCGGCGCCGATCCAGGGTGCGAGCACGTCGGTCGCGGCCTTCCTCGGCGAGAACACCATCGGCCCGCCTAACAAGCCGACGCTGATCACGAGCTGGGATGCATTTGCGCGCCGCTACGCGCTGCCGCAGCCGACGCCGCCCGAAGACACGGATCATCTCTGGTACGCGGTGCGCGGCTTCTTCGCGAACGGCGGGCGCACCTGCTACGTCACGGCGATCACGAATGCGACGGCGGACAGTCTCGAACTGCGCGATCTGCGCCCCGCGGGTTCCGGTGGACCGCAGCCGCTGCTGCGCGTGTCGGCACGCCGTCTCGGTGTCAGCGATCCGCAGATCGAAGTGCGGGCGAGCGCTTTCAGCATCGTCGGCGACGCCAAGCTCTATGCGGTGCCTCCGGTGAGCGTTTCCCCGGTGCCCGTGGCCGGTGCCACGAAACTGGCCGTGACGAATGCGGAGCGGTTCCTGGCTGGCGACCTGCTCACGCTGGCGATCACCGCGGGCACGCGCGACGTCACGGTGGCGTACACGGAACCTGGCTTCGTGCATCTGCGCGAGCCGCTGCCCGCGGGTACGTATTCGAATCCGCGCCTGCGCTTTGCCGCGTTGCCGGCGAATGCGACTTCGTTCCGCGTCTCCGGCGGTACTGGCACCAATGGCCCTTCGAGCCTCGAGGCGGGCATGGTCGTCACGTTCAGCCAGAACCCGGGCGGCGGTGCACCGGTGATCACGAAAACGACCGTCATCACGGCCGTGCGCGCGGAGCGGATCTCCGCGGCGTTGACTACCTACCGCGTATCGGTGCGCGACGGCCTCTCGGGTTTCACGCTGGATGCCGGCAATGACGTCAGCATCACCTCGGCTGAGTTCAAGATCGAACTGCGCGAGGGCGCGAATGTTTTGCCGGAATACGACCGGCTCTCGATGAGCCCCGCACATCCGCGCTACTACGCGAATGTCATCAATGACGATCCGGCTGGCCGCGTGTTCGTCGAGGCGATCGAGCAGACGGCGCCGACCGCGGCGCCGTTCAATCGCCCGACGCAGGGCGCATGGGCGCCTCTCGGCGGCGGCCAGGCTCACAACTCCACGGCGCTTGCGGCCGGCACCGAATACCGCGCGGCGCTCGCGAAACTCGCACCCCTCAAGGACATCAGCATCGTCGCGGTGCCGGGCCGCACGGATTCGGTTCAGGGCGATGTGCGCGCGCATTGCGAACGGCTCTGGGATCGCATCGCGGTGCTCGACTCCGAGCTCGATGCGGATCTCGAGAGGGTTCAGGAACAGAAAGCCGGCCTCGAAGACAACAAGGGATTCGCGGCGCTTTATTACCCCTGGCTGCAGGTGATTTCGGAGAAAACCGGCGCGCGCATCCTGGTACCGCCGTCCGGATACGTCGCGGGTATCTACGCCCGCACGGATCTCACTCGCGGCGTGTTCAAGGCGCCAGCGGGAACGGACTGCGGCATCAACGGCGCCATCGGCGTGGAGACCGCGCTCAGCGACAGCGAGCAAGGGATCATCAACCTCAAGGGAATCAATGTCGTGCGCGTGTTCACGCGCGGCGGTCGACCCATCGTCTGGGGCGCGCGCACCACCTCCACCGACACCAACTGGCAGTACGTGAACATCCGCCGGTTGTTCCTGTTCCTCGAGGAGTCCATCCAGACCGGCATCCGCGGCGCGGTGTTCGAGCCCAACAACCAGGCGCTCTGGCAGAGGCTCAAGCGCACCATCAGCGCGTTTCTCGAGCAGCAGCGCCGCGACGGCGCGTTGTTCGGCGCCAAGGCCGAGGAGGCGTTCTACGTGCGAATCGACGAGGCACTGAACCCGGATAACGAACGCGCGCTCGGGCGCCTGTACATCGAAATAGGTGTGCGCCCGAGCTACCCGGCCGAATTCATCATCGTGCGCATCGGCATCTGGCAGGGCGGCGGCGCCGTCAGCGAAGCCTAACAAGGAGATCTCCCATGGCGAGAGTAGACCCCTACAGAAACTGCAACTTCCTGGTTGAGATCGACGGCATCACGCAGGCCGGCTTCTCCGATGCCTCCGGCTTTGGCGCGAGCAACGATCCGATCGAGTACCGCGAAGGTGGCGAGAACAACACGGTGCGCAAGCTCCCCGGGCTCACCAAGTTCACCAACATCACGCTCAAGTGGGGCCTCACGGATTCCCGCGAACTCTATGACTGGTTCCGCGAGGTTGCGCGCGGCGACGTACAGCGCAAGAACGGCAGCATCATCGTGCTCGGGCTCGATGGGCAGGAAAAGCTGCGCTGGAATTTCTTCAACGCCTGGCCTTCGAAGTGGGACGGCCCGGACTTCAGCGCCAAGAGCAACGACATCGCGATCGAGACGCTCGAGCTCGCTCACGAAGGCATCGAGAGGGCCTGAACCATGATCCAGACCGAATACCCGTTCCAGCTCCCCGTGGGCTACCAGGACGCCGAAGGCACGTTGCATCGCGATGGCACCATGCGCCTGGCAACCGCCGCGGATGAAATCCTGCCGCTCAAGGATCCGCGCGTGCAGACCAACCAGGCGTATCTCATCGTCATCCTGCTGGCGCGCGTGGTCACGCGGCTCGGCGGCATCGAGAACCTGAACCCGAAGGTGATCGAGTCGCTGTACGCGGCCGACCTCGCCTATCTACAGGAGCTCTACAACCGCATCAACCATGCCACCGAGAGCGCGCACGAGGTGAGTTGTCCGCATTGCAATCACAGCTTCGCCACGGAGGTATCCGCGGTGGTGGGGTTCTAGGCTACCCCCTGGAGCGGCTCCACCAGGAGGTAGCCTATGTCGCGTATCACTTTCACTGGCCGCAGTCCGAAATCATGTCCCAGCCGCACGCCGAGCGTTGCCGCTGGGTGCGTGAGATCGCGGCCATCAATCAGCGCGTGAACGCATCATGAGAGCCCCGCGCAGCAAGTCACTCCTCGCATTCGTCTCACGGCACGCGGCCCGTTACCTGCTATCACCGGTGCAGCGGCGCAGGCCTGATCTGCAGTGCCTGCGCTCACCGGTGTGGACCGTGAGTCAGCTCTTTCGCCAGTACCACTTCGGACTTTCGCTGGCGGTGACGCGCGGGCGCGCGACCGGAGTAGACAGGCCAGGCGTGCGCGAGTGGCGGCGCGATGTGGCGCGGGTGTTCGTGGCCGCTCCCGCCGTTGCATCGGTGCCGCGCCAGGCGCGCGTCACGGAATTGCTGGTGCGGCGCTTCGAGTCCTCGCTCGAGGTGCTGAAGCGGCACGAGCGGGTGGTCACCACCGCCGCCGCGCGACAGGAACCGGAGTCGGTGCTCGCGAAGCCCGCAGCCGCCGCGTTGGCGCTCGCGCCGCGCGCACTCGCCGAGCCCAGGCTGCCGGCGCTGCCATTGGCACGGCGGGCGCCGGCCGCGGAGATGCCGGCAACGCAGGCGCCGGCAGCAAGCGAAAGCGCACGCGGCAGCACTCCGGCTCTACACGCGCAGGCCCGCGCCGTGCGCATCACTCCCATGGCGGACCATGAAATCGAGCGGGTCGCCGAGCGCGTGATCGGCAGCATCGACCGGCGGCTCATCGCGCAGCGCGAGCGGCTCGGGAATCACTGATGGCACTCGAGAAGGCCAACATCACGAACACGGCGACCGGCGAGCGCATCGCCGTCATGTTCAATCCCGAGGAATACACGCTGAGCCGCGAGAACAACTTCGCGCAGATCGCGGTGCCCGGGCTTTCGGCGCCGCTGATCCAGTTCGTACACGGCAATCAGCAATCGCTCGAGATGGAATTGTTCCTCGATACCTACGAGGCGCATGTCGACGGCGCGCGGCCGATCAACGCCGCCGGCGACGATGTGCGCAGGCTCGCGAACAAGGTCATCGGGCTCATGAACATCGAGCGTTCCACGCATGCGCCGCCGGTGCTGCTGTTCACGTGGAGTTCGCTGTCCTTCACCTGCGTGCTGTCGCGCGCCACGCAGCGCTTCGTCATGTTCAAGCCGGATGGCACGCCGGTGCGCGCGCGCCTCACCGTGACCTTCAGCCAGTACACCAATGCGGATCTGGAGGCGCGCGAGATCAAGCGCGAGACCGCCGACTACACCAAGGTGCACGTGGTGCGCCAGGGTGAGACTCTCGCCAGCATTGCCGCGGCCGCGTACGGCGATCCGCGCAACTGGCGTCCGATCGCGCTGCGCAATGGCATCGACGATCCCAAGCGTCTGGAGACCGGCGTGGAACTTGCGTTGCCGAGATTGCCCTATCGCGATCCGGCGAGCGGCAAGGTGTACGCATGAGCGCGATTCCAAAATTCGCGCCGGAATTTCGCCTGAGCATCGACGGCGCGCCCGTGCCGACGGCGCTGCGCGCGTCGATCAGCTCGGTCAGCGTGCAGACCGGTCTCGAAGGCGTCGATCGCCTGGAGATTACGCTGGCGAATGAGGCATTGCGCTGGCTCGATCATCCGTTGCTCAAGCTCGATCGGCGCGCAGCGTTCTCGCTGGGTTATGCGCCCGACGTTCCCGAGCAGATTTTCGTAGGCGAGATCACGGGACTGAGCCCCGCCTTCCCGAGCGGTGGCACCCCCACGCTCACGGTGACCGCGCAGGATCGACGCCACCGCATGCAGCGCGGCAACCGCACGCGATGGTTCGCGGTGTCGGTGCCGCAATACGGCAACCTGCCGATTCCCGATGGCGCGGTCGCGGCGATGGTCACGGCCGAGCAAGGCATGATTCCGCTCTCGGATCCGGTGGCCGCGGCGCTCGCCGTGTTGCTGGGCGGTGCACAGGTCGCGATCGCCATGGACGATCCGGACACGGGCCAGAAGGTGATCCGCCAGCAATCCGGTGAAAGCAATTTCGATTTCCTGGCGCGCATCGCGCGCGAAAACGGCTGGGAGACACTGGTCGATCACGGCGGTCCGGCCGGTGGATTCCAGTTGCGCTTCTTCTCACCGGCCGATCGGCTCGCGCCCGACCTCACGCTCAGGTGGGGCCGCGACCTCATCGACTTCACGCCGCGCATCACCACGGTCGGCCAGATCGCGAGCATCAGCCTGCCCATCTGGGTGCCGGCGCTCAAGACCGAATTCAGCGTGTCCGTGGGCTGGGATTGGGACCGGCAATCGCTCGATGTCAGCATCAGCCCGGGCTTCGGCATTCCCGTTTCCGCGGGCGAGGAGGAGGAAGAGTTCACCTTGTTAGGGCACCCGGTGACGCTCACCGACGCGCCGCGCGCCATTCTCGGCGAGCTGCTGCCGCGGCTCAATCGCCGGCTCACCGCGACCGGCAGTGTCATCGGCGAGCCCAGGCTGCGCGCCGGCGGAGTGCTGCGCATCGAGGGGGTGGGCGAGCAGTTCGGCGGCCTGTACCGGGCCACGTCCGTCACGCACACCGTTGACGGTAGCGGCTGGCGCAGCTCTTTCGAGGCGCGCAAGGAAATCTGGTTCGGCGCCGTGCCGTTGCCCGAGCAGGGCGCCGTGCCCATTCGTGTGTCGGCGTAGCGGGGGCCCATGTTCGGCGAATTCATTCAAACCATTGCCGGCGACCACCGCCGGCGCGACAAGCGGATCCAGGGCGTCACGCTCGCGACCGTGGTCAGCAATCAGGACATGTCCGGCCAGGGTCGCGTGCAGATCAGGGTTCCATCTATGCCTAACTACCAGCCGTGGGCGCGCGTGGCCGCATTCTCGGCAGGCAGGGAGCGCGGCGGCTATTTCATTCCGCAGCAGGGCGAGGAGGTGCTGGTGGCCTTCAACCAGGGCGACGTGCGCGAGCCCTACGTGCTCGGCACGCTGTGGAATGGGCAAGACAAGCCGCCGTTCACGGGCCCGATGGACCCGACACAGAAACGCGCCATCCGCACACCCATCGGCCACGAGGTGTTGCTCGACGACGCTGAGCAGAAAGTGGTGGTGAAGACCTCGACGGGGCAGACCATCACGCTCACACCGGACAGCATCGAGATCGCGGCCGGTGATGCCGCGAAGATCACGCTTTCGACCAGCGGCACTGTGACCATCGAGGCGTCCGTGCAGATCGAGTTCAAGGCGCCGGCCATCAAGGCCAACGCCACTTCGAGTCTCGACCTCAAGGCATCCGTAGTGGCCACGCTCGATGGCGGTGCGAACTGCACCGTCAAGGGCGGTCTCGTGAACATCAACTGAGGAATCCATGCCACCCGCCGCCAGAGTTGGAGATACGACAGGCCATCCCGGATCCATCATCGGTCCGGGAGTCGTCACCGTGCTCATCGACAATCAGCCCGCGGCGGTGGTTGGGGACTCGCATGCCTGTTCGTTTCCCTCCGCCGTGCCGCATCCACCGAGCCTCATTGCCGTGGGCAGCGCCACGGTGATGATCGGCAATCGACCTGCCGCGCGCATCGGCGACACCGCCGCCTGCGGCGCGCCCATCGTCACCGGCGCACTCACCGTGCTGATCGGCGGGTAGATGGACGCGAAGGCATTCCTCGGCAGGGGCTGGTCGTACGCAGTGGCGCAGAACGGACCCGGCGAAGACGTCTTGCTCGCGGCGCACGAGGAGGATGTGCGCCAGGCGGTGCGCATCATTCTCGAAACCGGTCGCGGTGAGCGCGTGATGCGGCCTGATTTCGGTGCCGGCCTCGAGGAGTTCCTGTTCGAGCCCGTCAACACGACCACCTGCTCATTGATCCGGCACCGTGTCGAGGAATCGCTGCACACCTGGGAGCCGCGCATCCGCATCGAGGCGCTGGATGTGCTGACGAATCGCGCGGAGCCCGGACGTATCGATATCGTGCTGGAGTACAGCATCCGCGCCACCAATACCTTCTACAACCTGGTGTACCCGTTCTACTCGCGTGAGGGGACGGCATGAGCGAGGCGCGCGAACAGGAGTTGCTCGCGGCGCTGCTGCGCGACCTGCCCGGGTTCACGCCCGAGCTTGCGCCGCGTGAGCAGGGCGCCGCGCACGCACTGCTCGCATCTTTCGCGCGCCTCACGAGCCTGCTCGATGCGAAGGCCGCGCGGCTGCCCGAGCGCGGTTTGCTGGCCGGGCTCGACATGCTCGGTCTCGATCTCCTGCCCGCGCGGGCCGCGCGTGTGCCGCTGATTTTCGAGATGCAGCCCGACGCCCCGCTCGACATCACGCTGCCCGCGGGTAGTCAGGTGGCGGCCAAACCCGCGCCGCCGCCGCCGGATCTCGAAGGCACGGCAGCCCAAGAGGCCGAGCCCGTGGTGTTCGCCACCGAGCGTGCCGTTACGCTGACGCCCGCGCGTCTCGCGGCTATCTACAGCGTGGCCCCGGGGTCGGATCGTTACGCCGATCACAGCGCCGACGCCGCGCGCGGTTTTGCGCTGTTCGAAGACATGAAGCTGACGCCGCATCATGTCTATCTCGGGCACGACACCTTGTTCAATCTCGCCGGCAAGGTTGCGCTCATCGTCTCGTTCGTGTTCGAGCAGCCCTCGCGAACACCCGTCGAACTCGTGTTCGAGTACTGCACCGAAGGCGGCTGGCTCGAGTTGCCGTTCAATCCCGAGGACGACACCACGGCGGGACTCGTTGGTGACGGCCAGATCACATTGCGCCACGACTGCGGACCCAAGGCGAAGAAGACCAAGGTCGCCGAACGCGAGAGCTATTGGCTGCGCATACGTCTCGCGAGCGCGCTGGTGCCGGAGGGCATCGATCCCCTGATCACGCTCAACGATCTGCGCGTGCGCGCCGAATTCGGCAAGGCGGATCTCAAGCTCGACGCGGCGGCCAATGACGGCCAGGCACTCGATGCGAGCCGCGACTTCTATCCGTTCGGCCGGCTTCCCGCGCGTGGCAGCACGTTCGCGCTTGCTTGCAAGGAGGCATTCTCGCGGCCGGGCGCGATGGTGAAGGTCGAGTTCTCGCTTGCGACGAGCGGCACCGTGCCCACCGGCGAGACGCTCACGCTCCAGTGGGAATACACTGCTGGCAACGGTTGGGAGGCGATCACGCCGATCAACGACTCACCCGCCGTCACCTTCGCCGGCACTTCGAAAACGGTGCTGTTTCGAGCGCCCGCAGATTGGGTTGAGATGGACCTGGCCGGCGCGAAGCAGCGTTGGCTGCGCGCGCGAATCACGGGCGGCAGCTTCGGACTGGCCGTGCGCGTCAAAGAGGTGCTGAAAGGTCGGCCGACGTTCGAAGGCGGCAACATCAGGCCGCCCATCGTCGATGGCGTACGTGTGAGCTTTCACTACCAGACGGATGCGCAAGCGCCCGATTGCTGCTTCACCTACAACGATTTCCGCTACGAGGATCGCACCGCCGCCGCGTTGTGGCCCGATCAGAGTTTCACGCCGTTCATCCCGGTGGAGGGTGTGTCGCCCGCGGTGCATCTGGGTTTCGATCGCACGCTGCCGCACAGTCTCGTGAGCCTGCTGCTCGATGTTCCGGATGCGCCCTCGGAATCGATGAGTGCGTCGCCGTATGTCTGGGAATATCTCGCCGCCGACGGCTGGCGCGAATTTGCGGTACTCGATGAGACAGTGGGATTCACACGCCGCGGCATGATCCAGTTCATCGGCCCTCCCGATGCGATTGCGCGGGCAGGCGTCGGAGATGTGCCTTGCTACTGGCTGCGCGCGCGTGTCAAACAAGGCGAACTGCGCACGGGCGGCGCCTGCAGCGGCCTGTGGGTCAACGCCGTGTGGGCGTCCGAGCGCCAGCGCAGCGAGCGCGAGATCCTCGGATATGGCGACGGCAATCCCGGCCAGAGCTTCAAGGTGCGGCGTGCGCCGGTGCTCGCGGAAGAAATCGTCGAAGTCGAGGAGTGGGTCGGGCGCGGCGAGGGCTGGCGCAACGCGCTGCCGGAACTCGAAGAGCGCGATATCCGTTTCGAGCGCGATCCGGCGACCCGTGTGCCGGTGGCGGCCTGGGTGCGCTGGAGCGCGCGCGAGCATTTCTTCGAGTCGCAAGCAGTCGATCGGCACTACGTCGTCGAACGTGCCAACGGGACCGTGCATTTCGGCGTGCGCGCGCCTGATGCCGGCCGCCGCATCGCCGCGAGTTACTCCTCGGGCGGCGGTATCGCGGCCAATGTCGCCGCCGGCGCGGCGAAGGAGCTGCGCACCGCTGCGCCCTATGTGACCGCTGTGCGCAATCCGCTGGCCGCGCGTGGCGGCGCCGACACGGAGAGTGAAGTGCGCGTCCTGAAGCGGGGACCGCAACACCTTCGCCATCGCGGACGTGGCATCTCGGCCGAGGACATCGAATGGCTGGCGCTCGAGGCGTCGCCCGAAGTAGCGCGCGCGCGCTGTCTTTCGCTGCGCGGGCCCGCCGGTTACGCGCAACGCGGCTGGGTCAGCGTGGCCGTGGTGCCCCATGCCGCTGAGGCGCGGCCCGTGCCGAGCGGCGAGCTCATGCGCCAGGCCTACGAATTCCTGTCGCCTAAACTGACCGCGGGCGCACGCCTGCGGGTGCTCGCGCCGCGTTATCTACCCGTCTCGGTGCGCGCCGTCGTAGTGCCGATGGAGGCGGGGCACGCGGCCCTCGTGGAAGCGCGTGTGCGCAGGGCGCTCGATCGCTACCTGCATCCGCTGCGCGGCGGCGCCGCCGGACGCGGTTGGGAGTTCGGCGAAAGCGTCTATCTATCGCAGCTCGCCGCGGTCATCGAGGCCGTCGATGGCGTGGAACATGCGGAGGACGTGGTGCTCTCGACCCTTGATGTGCTGGCGGGCATGTCGTTGTCCGTGCCGCGCGATGAGTTGCCCTGCGCCGGCTCACATGAGCTGGTGCTGCGCATGGGAGGTGTCTGATGCCGCTGCCCATGCCGGTACTGGACGACCGCGGCTTCCAGGAACTCATCGACGGCATGCGCGAGCGCCTGCCGCGCATCGCGCCCGACTGGACCGATCACAACGCATCCGATCCCGGCATCACGTTGCTCGAACTCTTCGCCTACCAGGGCGACATACTTTCTTATCGCTTCGATCGTATTCCGCCCCGCTTGTATCGCTCGTTCCTGCGCCTCATCGGTTGTGAGCCGCGGCGCGAGGCCACCGCACTCACGCCTGTGACTTTCACGTGTGTACCAGGCGCGGCGCGCGAACTTACTTCCGGAATTCAGGTGAGTGCCGCGTCGGCCCAGCTGCTGTTCCAGACTCGCACGGCGTTTCACCTGAGCGATGCCGCGCTTGGCGCCGTGCTCACCGAAGCGGGCGGACGCTGGACCGACAGGACCAGCGCCAACTCCGCGCTCTTAGGATTTGCGCCCTTGGGCCTTGCGCCCAAACCAGGGGATGCGCTGTATCTGGGCTTCGATCGCGCCCTGGGCCCGGCGCAGGCGCGTGTGCGCCTGTGGTCATTCGGCCAGGACCTGAATGGCGATGCCGCGCAATGGATGGCGCTGCGCGAAGAATGGCTGCGCAACGCCCGTGCGCATCGCCGATGTCCGACGCGGGCTCCGTGGCACGCACACTACGGCGCGCACGTGGCCTGGGAATACTTCGACGGTACGGGCTGGCGTTCACTTGCCAATCTCGCCGACCGCACCCGTGCGTTCTCGCTTTCCGGCGCCGTCCGCTGGCGCGTCAGCGCCGAACACGCGCCAGGTGGTGTTCCGGGGGATGACGAGCGTTATTTCATTCGCTGCCGGCTGGCCGAAGGCGCGTATGACTGTGCGCCCGTGATTGCCGGCCTGCGGCTTAACACCGTACTCGCGCATCACGCGGCGGATGTCGTGGCGGCGGTGACGCCAGCGCGCAGCACCGGCGCGGCGCATCAGCGGTTCCGGCTCACTCGTGCCCCGGTGGTTCCGGCCAGCGTGCGCGCCACGCACACCACCGCCGAGGGAGTCATCGAGAACGACTGGCGCGAGCGCGCCGACTTCGATCGCAGCGGAGCGCATGCGAAACACTTCGTGCTCGACGCGAAAACAGGCTGGCTGGAATTCGGCAACGGACGTGAGGGAGCAGTACCGGAGGCCGGCACCACAATCGAGGCGCGCTGGCGCGTGGGCGGCGGTGCGATCGGCAACGTGCCTGCGGGAA
>JBDTSV010000078.1:0-16656 GCA_039930985.1 Pseudomonadota bacterium | reverse complement strand
CGCCGTCGAGCAGGCCCTTGCCGAGCGGCCCGCCGACGTGATTGCAGACATTGGAGATCACGCCGAACGTGCCGTCCTTGAACGACACCGCGACCAGGCGGTCGCCGAGCTTGGCCTCGCGCAGTGGCGCGCGTTTGAAATCGTCCGCCGCACCCACGTCGATCCACTCCGCCGCCGGCTCGCTCATTGCTTTCGCTCCCACGCAATCTTGAGGCTCGCCGCAATCATATCCCCTACACTGTCGCAACTCTCGGGGAGCGGTGAGTGCCCATTACAACGACGACGGAACTCGAGCGCTCGACCATCGCCAGCATCACCTGGCGCCTGCTGCCATTTCTGCTGCTGCTGTACATTGTCTCGTGGCTCGATCGCGTGAACGTCGGCTTCGCCAAGTTGCAGATGAACGCGGACCTCGGCTTGAGCGACACGGCGTTCGGCCTGGGGGCGGGAACCTGCTTTTTCGTCGGCTACGCGCTGTTCGAAATCCCGAGCAACCTGGCGCTCGTGCGTTTCGGGGCACGCATCTGGATAGCCCGCATCATGATCACCTGGGGCCTCCTCTCCGCCGGCATGATGTTCGTCGAAGGCACCACCAGCTTCTACGTCATGCGGTTCCTGTTGGGCGTCGCCGAGGCGGGCTTTCTTCCCGGCATCGTCTACTACCTGAGTCAGTGGTTCCCGCGCGAGCAACGGGCGCGCGCGGTCTCCTGGTTCATGATCGGCATTCCGTTGTCGGTGGTTTTCGGCGGGCCGCTGTCGGGCTACTTGTTAGGCCTGGATGGAAGCATGGGTCTGCGTGGATGGCAGTGGTTGTTCCTGATCGAGGGCCTGCCGGCGGTGTTGCTCGGTTTCGTCGTACTCGGATTTCTCACCGACAAGCCCGCCGATGCGCGCTGGCTCACCGCACCACAACGTCAATGGCTCACCGAGCGGCTGGCTGCGGAACACCAGGCCGCGAGCCGTCACGGATTCGGCGTGCGCGATGCGCTGCGGCACCCGACGGTATGGTTCCTGGCAGTGATCATGTTCTGCTGCCAGTTCGGAAGTTATGGCCTCACTTTCTGGGTGCCATCCATCGTCAAGGGACTCGCGGGATACTCCAACCTCGAGGTCGGATTCTTGTCCGCGCTGCCATACATCGCAGCCGCCACCGGCATGGTGCTGGTCAGCCGCAGTTCTGATCGCAGCGGCGAGCGTTTCCTGCACGTCGCCATTCCGACCGCCATCGGCGCCGCCGGATTCATCGCCGTCGGGTTTCTTCTGTCAGCGCCGATCGCGGCGATGTTTGCGCTGGCCGTGGCGGCCGTGGGTGACTACTCGACTCGTGGACCATTCTGGGCAATGCCTGGAAAATTTCTCTCGGGCGGCGCACTCGCTGGCGCAATCGCGCTCATCAACGCCATGGGCGCGGTCGGCGGCGCAATCGGGCCGACCACGGTCGGCTACCTCAAGGAACATACCGGCAGTTTCCTCGCGCCGATGCTCATGCTCTCAGGCGTCTTGTTGGCGGGGTCGATCCTCACGCTGATCCTGCGAAGATCGAAATCGCTCGCCGGCTGAAGCCTCAGACGTAACTCAGCCACCACGAGCGGCTGCGTGCCTTGAGGTTTGCCACCCAGCGGCAGAACGGATAGAGCAAGGCGATGACCAGAGCCCAGACCGCGTACACCAACGGCAGCGAAACGCCGTAGTTCTTCGGATAGAACGGTGGGAACGTCAGCAGTTCGCCGACCGGGATCCCCTGCAGCTTGCCGAGCAGCAGGCTCAGCGCATGCAGCAGATAGAAGTGGGCCACATAGAACGCGAACGGCACGCGCCCGAACATCACGAACGCGTCCTTGAAGAAGCCACGCATGCGATCGGCGAACGAACAGAGCACGGCCGCGGGTCCGAGCGTCATGGCGAGGAATTGCAGGCTCGGCGGATATTTCGTGGTGTTGAGGAAATCGATGAACGTCGCGACACCGGGCGCCTGTGACTGCCAATGGTTGGATTCGCCATACCCGTCGATGAACCGCAGCACGATGAAGCCCGCGGTGATCCCCAAGCCCCACCACAGCAGGCCACGATTGCGCGCGGCAGGTTCGCGCTCGAAAAGCCCCGAGGCGCCGAAACCCAGCAGCATCACGCCGAGCCATGGCAACAGCGGATACAGGAACAGGAAATGGAATGGGCCCGCGACCTTCGACATCGGTACGTGCAGCGCCGCCCACAGCGGCGGGCTGGTGTCGACGATGCTTTGACTCCCCGGCCAATGGACATCGAGCAGGTTGTGGCCGAGCACGACGATGGCGCCGAGCGCCAGACAAGCTTTGCGGCCGAGGAATTGCAGCGCGGACAACAACACCATGCTGGCGCCAATGACCCAGATCACCTGCATGAACGCCAGTGTCTTGCCGCCCAGCGCCTCGATGCCACCGGGTGAATATGTGGTGGCCGTCGAGACGATGAAGATCTCGACGAAGATCAGCCAGAGGCCACGGGTCAGCAGGAATTTGCTCAAGTCCGCGGGCGTCTTGCGAGCCACCATGAGGCCCGCGCTGGTGCCGGCGAGCAAGACGAATACCGGCGCGCAGAAATGCGTGATCCAGCGCGTGAGCGCCAGCGGCAGTCCCACGTTCGGATCGTTCATGGGATCGATGGACATGGCGGTGCTGAAGAAATCCCGCGTGTGATCGATGGCCATGATCACGATCACCAGGCCGCGCAGCATGTCGATGGATGTCAGGCGATAGCCGCGTGTATCGACAGGATTCATGGCGCCGATATTGAAACTTTCACCTGGTTTGGGCAATTTCGGCTCCATGAAAGCGACTCTCTATGGAATTCGGAACTGCGACACGATGAAAAAGGCGCGTGCCTGGCTCGAAGCCCACGGGGTCGCCCACGACTTCCACGACTACAAGACTTCAGGAATCGATGGCGCCACTCTCGAGAAGTGGGTGAACGCGGTCGGGTGGGAAGTGCTGCTCAATCGGTCCGGTACCACCTTTCGCAAACTGCCTGATGGCGCGAAGGAAAACATCGACCAGCGCAAGGCACTGAAGCTCATGCTCGAGCAGCCGTCCATGATCAAACGGCCGGTGTTCGAGCGGGGCCGGACGCTGCTCGTGGGCTTCACGCCGGAGCGCTATACGGCGCTTAGATAGTCCGGGGTCGCAGCCGCCGCTTTCATTGCGGCAGGCGGCGAAATCACGTAGATTTCGCGCCCGTTTGAATGATTCGAAACCCCTGGGAGCGCTCATGCCGGTGAAATTCGCGAACGACACGGAAGCTTTTCTGTCGGTGCTGACGCTGGTCGCTGGAGCCGATCAGTCGGGCAGCCTCGAAGAGCGCGATTTCCTCTTCAAGAAGGTCAAGGGTCTCGCGATCTTCGGAAACCCGAGCGCCGCTGATTTCTCCAAGCTGCTCGGCAAGGTCACCGACGCGGTATACGAAGGCCTTCCCCAGCAGGATGGCGAATTCACCGCCGCCGGAATCGACTCGCTGCTCGCCGACGTCAAGAAGTCCCTGAACGCCGATCTTCGCAAGAGCCTGGTGCAGATCGCCGGCGAACTCGCCGGCACCGATGGCGACGACGCGCGCGAAACCGCGCTCATCGACAAGATCCGGAGCGCGCTCGGCTGAGTGTTGTTAGCCAGGATCAAGCCTGTGCGATGTTCTTGGCCACGGCCCGCTCCCTCACGGAGCGTGAGTGCCGGCGCCCGTTGAGAAACGTACCCATGAACGTGTCGCGAACCAGGTAGCGATAACTCAATACCAGGGTCGCGCCGGTGAGTAACAGTATCAGCGGCAGCTTCACCGACCAGTGCAGCGGCCAACCTAGCATCCTTGCCTGCAGCAGACAGACGATGGGCAGGTGGATGAGATACATCCAATACGACGCGTCGGCCAAGTACCGCCAGCTCGCATTCGGTGCATTGAAATAGCGTACGACCAGGCCTATGGCCGCGAACGACCAGCACCACAGTGCAATCGTGTACGCCCCTGTGTAGGCGACGCGCTCGACGACCCCCAAGCTCAAGGGCCCGAATACCGGCGTGGTGCCCACGATATAAAGCGCAGCCGTGGTTCCGAGCAGCGCCACCGCGAGGTACAGCGGCCAGTCTGCGGCCAGCACACGCAGGCATTCCTGTTGGCGATGAAAGAACCAGCCGACGAGAAACGCGCCACCGTATGCCAGCAACGCCGGGAAGTTCGGGACGAAACCCAGGATGGGCGCAGGCAGGCCCATCCACTGGTGCCACCACGGACTCACGAACAACGTTGCCGCGATCGGCGCCGCTAGCAACAGAGGCGCCACACGAGCCTTGACGGCGATTGCCAGCAGTCGGCCGATCGCCGCGCGCAGCGCGCCATTGGCGTCCAGACGCACGACGATCGCGCGCCCGAGCAGCAGGAGTCCGTAGATCACCAGCAGTAGATAGAGAAACCAGAGGTGGCCCCAGGGCACTGGCGGACCGACGACCGGGATGGGTGCCGGCATCTTTGGCGGGCCGTGAATACCGAGCTGGCGCGCGCCCCAGATGAACGCCACGATCGTCAACGGCATCACCAGCAAGTAGAACGCGAGCAGCGGCAGCCCGATGCGTCGCAACCGATTCTTGAGCAAGCCCGCTGTACCAAGGCGCTGGTGAAGAACGCGGGCGAAGAATCCCGCGATGATGAAGAACAACGACATGCGAAACATGTGGATCACGAAAAACAGGATGCCTAGTCCCGCGCTGGTCGATTCGTCGGCGAGCGGCCAATTGACCTCGCGAAAACCCGGCAGGTACGACATGGCCGAATGCAGCACGATACCGAGGAGCAATGCGCTTGCTCGCAGTACATCGAGTGCATGAAACCGCTCTGGTTCGGAAGTATTCATCACGGATTACATAGCCACATATGTGGTTTACCTTATGACGTTTGTAGTAGAGAGCGCAACCGCTGATCGCTTCGGGGAATGGAACACTCGTCGATGGTCAGGGCTTCAATCTTTCGCTGATGTACTCGAGCCGTGCCCGGCGCCGCTTCGCGCGCCTCGTCAACACCAGGTTCCACGCCAGCACACCGGCGACGTAGACGCTGCTGACGATCGCCCCGACCAGGCCGAACGATGAGATCGCGTGAAAATGCAGCAGCTGCATGGACGTGGCCATGACGACCGCGAACAACGCCACGAAGCTCAAGGCCCGTCCCAATCGCAACTGCTCATCTATCCAGTCTTCGCGGGCGATGGATTCTTTCAACGAATGCAACAGGTCGCGCGCGCCGGCCGGCGCCGGTTCACGACGCATGCGTACGGTTACGAAAGCCGACACGCCGCCGAACACCGCGATGACCAGGCCGAGCCCGATGAACGGCGTGAAGAAGTAGAGCCAGGCCGCGGCGGCCGTGCCCACGCACAGTCCGGCAATTTCGGCGATGAGCACGCCGAACATCTGCAGGCGTTCCCGCCTCAGGTGTTGTTCGATGTCGTCGATGGAAACGGCGGCTCCCTCGGCCTGCCAAAGACTCGCAAGATCGCTCCAGTCGGGCGCGGGCTTCTCGTTCATGTTTGTGCTCCGAACAAGGCACGCAACATTTCGCGCGCGCGCGTGCCGCGAATCGCCACGGCGTTCGCAGTGATGCCGAGCGTGTCGGCGACTTCCGTGGGCGAGAATCCTTCGAGCAACAGCACCGCCACCTCGCGATACGCGAGCGGCAGCGTGCGCACCAGCGCGGTCAGGCGCTGGCTGTTGTCTCGCTGGATCGCCAACTCCTCGGGATTGGGTCCGGCCGCCCACAGGTTCTCGGAAAGCTCGACCAGCGCCGGCTGGCGCACGGCGCGGCTGATGTGCGTGACGATGCGGTGATGGGCGATGCGCGCCACGTAGGTTCGTTCCGAACATTCCTGGCGGAACGCCGGCCAGGCGCGCCACACCGCGACGAGGATCTCCTGCGCCAGGTCGCGCGCCAGGTCCGGGTTCGCTTCATGGCTCGCGGCCAGGCGATGCGCCATGGCGGCGTGTTCGCGCAGCAGTCGTTCGAGCGAGGGGTCGGTTGCCGTCATCCAGAAGACGATAGTCCCGGTAACGGGCGATACATTTCAAAAGATAATTCTTCAACGAAAAAGGCGCCGCCCGAATTCCTCCAGGCGGCGCCCCGTTCAAATGGAGACCGGAGTCTCCAATCCCCCCCTCTAGTTAGAACTCCTACCTGGCCGTCGCCGCCCGCAGGCTGCCCGGTAGGTCGCGGGTGCCCGCGTCATGGCCATTGAGTGAAAAATGTCTTTGAGAACCTCGATGCGGTCGGTGGCGGTGCGGTCGATAATGGCGACCGTCGAAGTGGCGGCAGTTGCTGGGACAAACCTTCATCGAGTTGGATCGCCTTTCCGTCGTCTGCAAAGTGTTGGCATAAATACGCCTGATGGCGTCAAAAGAAAAGGTCTTTGTGGTGAATGTACGACCGACGATCCTGCTATCCGGGCAGCCAAAGAGCACAATTGCAGCTATTGCACAACATTTGCTGGCGTCAATCCGGGAAACCACGAGACGCCAGGGGCCGAGCGCATTGCGCAAAGCCGCGTGGAGGTCCGGTCTCGCCGCGATTTGCGCGATCGCTGCCTCAGCGCACGCCGACGAAGGCCGCTTCTACGGAATGCTCCGCTCACGCGATCTCACCCCTTTCGGCTTCCTGCGCCTCGACATGCGGCCGGCGCACGCCGTCAGCATCGAGCCGCACACCTTCGCGTTCGAGGCGGAACTCGGTTACCAGAACACCTGGGCGCTGAGCCGCAATGTCGAGACCTATCTGAAGTCGCTCGAGAGTTCCGGCCGGCGCGAGATCGGCCCGGCGGAGATCGACGCCATCCGCAATCTTCCCGGCGAGAACTATCTACTCGACCTCGAATCCGCCACCCTCGACCTGACCGCGCACTACAAGCTGTCGAGCCGGTGGAGCGTCTATGCCATCGCGACGGCGGTGTCGTATCAGGGCGGCTTCCTCGACTCGACCATCGAGAGCTTTCACGAAGCGCTCGGCTTCAGCACCTTTGGCCGCCATGCCATCGCGCGCAACCGGACCCATCTCATCTATGACCTGAAGTCGACGCAGGTGGTGCTGTCCGAGCCGCCGAAAAGCCCGGGATTCCTCGATCCCACGATCGGCCTGCGTTACGCCGGCATCAAACTACCGGGCAGATGGCGGATGTCGATGGAGGCCGCGGTCAAGGTGCCGCTCGATGGCGAGCGCCCGCTGCTGTCCACCGGGCGCACCGACTACGGCTTCCAGACCTCGGTGCGGCGCCTGGGCGAGCGCAACGCGTTGCACGTGGACCTGGCCGTGGTGTATTACGCGGGTGAAGACATTCCCTCGCCTCACGATGCGCAGGTGGTCCCTACCGTCGTCATCGGCTGGGAACGGCAGATGAGCGCGCACACCAACATCAACCTGCAGGGCTACGCGAGCAGGAGCGTGTACCAGCGCGCGCAGACCGACCTCGATGAACTGCTGAGCGACAAATACCAGCTGAGTCTCGGCTTCCGTCACCGCCTCGACTGTTGCGTGGTGTCATTCGCGGCGACCGAGAATCTGCAGAATCTCAACAACACACCGGACATCGGCTTCCAGATGGGCTTTGCCTGGGTGCCGCGACCCAGGAAATAACTTGCGACCGTTTTCAGCGCCGTCGGGCGCTGCGCGATTTCAGGTCGTGGTCTTCGCACTCGTCCGGCGCGCGTAGCGCGGTGGTGACGGTGGAGTCGCCCGCGGTCAGCATGGCAGTGGCATTGAACTCCACGATCCACGCCAGGCACTGGTCGGCGGGCAAGGCGCGGCTGTAGCGAAAGCCTTGCGCATAGTCGTAGCCCGCCGCCGTTAGGAACTGCGCGTCCCATTCGGTTTCGACACCTTCGGCGACCAATTCGAGCTTCAATGCGTGCGCCATCTGCGCGGTCGATTCGACGATGATGCGATCATCGGTGTTGTTGCGCATGCCCATCACGAAGGACTTGTCGAGCTTGAGCGAGTGCACTGGCAGATCGCGCAGATAACCCAGCGATGAGTAGCCGGTGCCGAAATCGTCGATGGAGATGAGCGTGCCCAGCTTGTCGATCTCCTGGACCACGCGCAGCGCGCGCGCCGGGTCGAGCATCATCGCGCTCTCGGTGATTTCCAGCTCGAGCGAGGCCGCGGCGACACCGGACTCCGCCAGCAACTCACTCAGGCGTGCGGGGAAAGCCGTGTCCTGCAGCAGCCGGGCGGAGAGGTTCACGGCGATGCGCACGTGCACACCGCGGTCGCGCCAGGCGCGAATCTGCCGCAGCGCGCCGCGCAGCGTGTATTCGGTCAACGGCCGGATGAGGTCGGTGGCCTCGGCAATGGCGATGAATTCATTGGGGCTTATCGCACCCTGCGTCGGATGAAACCACCGCAGCAGCGCCTCGGCGCTGTCCACCATGCCGCTGCGCAGATTCACCTGCGGCTGGAAATGCAATTCGAGCGCATTGCTGGCGATGGCCGCGCGCAGCTCGCCGCCAATCGCAAGTTTGCGCACGGTGTTCTCGTCCTGCGCGGCGTCGTAGTACTCGTAGGGTGCGCCACGGCGCTTCGCCACGTACATGGCCACGTCGGCGTGCCGGAGCAACGTCTGCGCATCGCTCGCGTCCTGCGGGAACCGCGCGATGCCGACGCTCACGCCCACTTCAATCGAGATGCCGGCGACGTCGATGGGCTTGCGCAGGCAATCGGTGAGGATCTGCGACGTGGCCGCGATCACCTCGTTACTGTGCGGCGCGTCGATGACCACGGTGAACTCGTCGCCGCCGATACGCGCGATCAGACCGCGGCTGCCGAGCGCGTCGCTGAAGCGCTGCGCCACGTCGCACAACACGCGGTCGCCGATGTTGTGGCCCAGCGTGTCGTTGACCTCCTTGAAGCGGCACAGATCGAGCATGAGCAGTGCCAGCGAAGGCGAGGATCCGGCGCCGAGCGAAGCTTCGAGGTGCGTGAGCAGCGCCGCGCGATTCGGCAGGCCGGTCAGCGAATCGTGCGTTGCCTGGTGCTGCAGGCGCTGCTGTTGCGCGCGCCGCTCGCGAATGTCACGCACGATGGCGGTATACAACCGCTCGGTGTTGAGTCGCACTCGACTCACGGAAATCTCCACCGGGAAGACCTCGCCCTCGAGCGTGCGCGCATCGCATTCGCGGATCACGCCATGGAGCGAACCGAGCCGCGCGCTGGCGCCGTCACCGGCGAGCAGCGTGATGAACTTGGCGATGGGTTCGTCGACGAGATCGTAACCGGCGCAGCCAAACAATCGTGAGGCGGCGGGATTGGCGGTCTTGATGATGCCCGCTTCATCGATACACACGATGCAATCGGTGGATGACTGCACCACGCTCTTCAGGAGTGCGTCGCGGCGGCGCATGCCGACGGCGTACGACAGTGCGCGCAGCGTCTGCGTTTCCAGCGAACGCACCGTCGCCGCGGCAAACAGCAGGACACTCACCAGCATGAATGCGGCGGTGTCGATCGACAGACGATCGTATTTGAAGGCGAGCACGGAAAGGGCGCCGATCGCGACCAGCGACAGCACGAGCACCGCGAGGTTGCGAAGCCACTTCCATCCGCGTTTGCGACCGAACAGGATCGCGATAAGTGCCGTCCACACGACCAACAATCCAAGAGAGATCCACTTCGACGGAACACGCGGCGTACCGGCCTTCACGGTCTCCGCAGCGAGCGCCTGAACCACGATGCCGGGCAGCGAGCGATATACCGGCACCGACAACATGTCTCCGAGCTCGATCGCCGTGCCACCGACGAACACGGTCTTGCCAGCCAACTCTATGCGCGGTACTCGCCCTTCCAGCAGGTCGAGGTATGAAATGTAGGTGAACGAAGTCGGCGAAATGGAAAAATCAATCGACACTTCGCGTTCGCCGACCAACAGCCGCTGCGGATCGATGACACTGGGCACTTGCTCGCCATCGATGGTCCAGAAATTTCGCCAGCCACGCGTGAGTCCATCCGCGCCGGGCGGCTCGCCATTGACCACCGCCCGTTCGGTGCTGCGCGCGAACCGCCGCAATGGCTTTGTGGTGACGAGCGCCTGATCGGCGCCGCTCGCGTTCTGGAAATAGGTCGGCAGGGAGATCGAATAGTCGCGGTGTTTCGCCAGGGCGGCTTCGAGCAGCGCATCGTCGAGTGACGTGGAGCGCGAGCTGAAATCGATGTCGATGAAAACCGAGCGCGGCGACGCATGCGAGAGTTGATCGATCATCTTGGCGTGATACCGGCGCGGCCATGGCCACAGGTCGAGCGCCGTGATGCTCGCTGTGTCGATGCCGACGATGACGATGTCCGACTCGACTTCATGCACGAGCAGTTTCGCGCGCGCGTCGGCCGCGGCATTGTCGAGCGGCCGCAACCGCCCGGTGGCGCTCAGAATCGAGACCACGGCAAAGACGGCGAGTGAAATCCACCACCAGCCGTGACGACGGCCGAGCTGAATCATTTTTTCTTTGGCCGGCGCAGCAGGCTGTCCAACAGTTCCCCGACGTTGTTGTTGCCAGGACCCTTGTTGTCCGAGCCTTGGCCCGAATTGCTCGAATCGTCGGAGGCGTTGCCGGGGCCGCGGTTATCGTTATCGTCGAGGCCGAGATCGACACCGACGTTGACGTCCACGCCGGCGACGTCCACGCCGAGGTTGACGACACCCGCGGTGACATCCACCGCGACATTGGCACCCACATCCACCTGCGCCAGCGGCGCGGCAGCGACCACATCCGCCGTGGCGCCAACCGTACCCTCAACAATATTCACGGCGGTCGTGGCAGTGACGTCGGTGGTCAGCGGACCAGTGTCGACGTTGGTATTGGCGGCGATATCCACCGTACCGGTGCCTGCGTCGGCGGCGGCGCCGGTGTCGACCGTAACCGGCCCGGCGGTCGAACTTATGTTCGTGGACAGGTCGAGTGAGCCACTCCCGACGTTGTCGGTTGCGCCGGCGTCCACCGAAGCGGCAACGGTATCCACATGCGCGCCCGTCTCAGCGTCGAGGCCACTCGCGACGGTGTTTATCGCCACCTCCGCGGTGGTTGTTCCTACGGCCGCAGTCGCATCCGCCACCGTACCGAAATCAGCGACAACGTCCCCGACGCGCTCGACCAGCAGCGTCTCCGCGCCGTCGCCGGACGGCTTCACGCGAAGTGCCGTCGGAACCGGAGTTTCATTGGTGGAAACGCTGCCTTGCCGGCGGGGGGCCGAAGCCTTGGTGTCGTCCATTTTCATGACACCGATCGACTTGTCGCCACGCTTGCGAGCGGCAATCTCGCCGGCCCTGAGATCGATGACATCGCTGTCGTCGCTGGCGCGCACTTCGAGCAATCCCTCGAACAGCGAGATCGTGGCCGCCTCGTCTTGCACGGCGACATTGAATTGAGTGCCCTTGATGACCCCGACCAGGTACGGGGTCTCGACCCGCAGCTTCCGGCCTTCGCGTTTGCCGATGCTGTAAAACACATTGCCGCGTGGCTGCACGATGCGATCGATGGGCGCGCCACGCTGTTCGAGCGCGGGAAATTCGAGCAGGGTTTCCGGACCGACGCTGACGGTGGTGGCGCCTTGCCTGAGTTCGATGTTGCCATCACTGCCGGTGCGGATGCTGGCGGGTAGTTCGAGCACGCCACCGGCGCGCAGATTGCGAACCGCGCCGTTCATCGTCACGTGGATTTCGCCCTTGAGGCTCACTACCACGATGTCACCGGAATCGATGGCCAGCGCCGCGGGCGCGGCCAGCAACGCCGCCAACGCGAACCACAGACCGGCCAGTGCTCTAACTACCGGCTTCCTGCCAGTCGAGTTTTTGTAGTTGCAAGACATAACCGAAAACCCCTTCATCGTTGTTGCCGGATCCTACTAAGAGAACTCCGATGACAGTGTGAGTCGCCTCTCATCATCGCCTGCGCCCATCGGCGAGAATGCGCGCCGTTCTTCTCGCAGCCCCGGGATATGCGCGAACCCCTAACAATAAGTGGCGAAGCCGCCGTTTCCACGCGTATCCGTGCAAGGCCGGGCGACGCGCTTGTCATAATTGTCACGGGCATATTCAGCCTCTGCGCCACCGGCGCGCTGGCCGCCGGGCCGCGTCAACTAACTACCGAATCGAGGACGGCGTCGGCCGCGCCGCCGCCGGTCGCGATGCTGACGACGGTGGTGGTCAGTGGCTCGACCGTGTATTCCGCGCCACAGCTGTTCGCCGCTTATCGCGATGAACTCGGGCAGCCGGTTTCGCGCGAGGGCGCGCGCGCCATTCTGCTGGCGCTTGCCGATCTCTACCTGCACGATGGCTACTTGCGGCCCGAGTTCACGCTCGATGACGCGCTCACTGGTCACGGCGTTCTGCGCCTGCAAGTGCACGAGGCGCAGGTCACGAACGTGATCTACGAGGGCGACAGCGGCAGGTTCCGCGAAGCACTGGATGACATCGGCTCGCGCCTGGAAAACACGCGGCCGTTGCGCAAGGACGATGTGCCGCAGGCACTGCGCACCATGCGGCAGATCGCCGGCCTCGCGGTCACGGCCACCACGCGGCGCGATGCCAGAGTCCGCAATGCCTTCGAACTCGTGGTGAAGTCCGAGTTCTCGCCGATCGACGGTGTCGTGCGCATGAACAATCGCGGCACCGACCAGGTGGGCCCCCTCTTCCTGTTAGGCCAGATCTTCGCCAATGGCCTGCTCGGCGGCCAGGAGAAGATTGGCCTGATCTTCGCGGCCGCGACCGACCACGATGAGTACCTCGGGGGTGGCTTGTATGTCGATACCGCGCTCGGCGACACCGGCACGCGCGGCACTGCACTGCTGTTCCGTTCGCATTCGGCACCGAATGAAGCGCCGGTCAATCTCGAGGACGAATACACGCGCGAACGCCTCACTTTCCGCGTATCGCGTCCGTTGCGGCTGGAGTCGAACCTGTCGCTGACAGCGAGCGGCGCTTTCGAGGCCGACGATCTGTCCATCGACCGCACCGGCACCGCCATTCGTGAGGACCGTCTGCGCATCATCGAGGCGGCGATTCGTGCCGGCTGGCGCGCCGGCGCCACGCAGCTCTCCGCCAACCTGCAACTGCGCCATGGCTTGAACGGCCTTGGCTCCGGATTGGATTCGTACGCCCTGGTCGCCGACGATCGTCGCGCGGACTTCTTCGTGACCCAGATGCAGGGCAGCGCCTACCGGCGCATCGCCGATCGCTGGTCGCTCAGGTTCGATGCCTTCGCGCAGTTCAGCGGAAACGTGCTGCCCGACAGCGAGCGCTTCAAGATTGGCGGCGATCGACTCGGCCGTGGCTTCGAGGTCGCGGAAATCGCCGGTGACCGCGGGCTCGGCGGCAAGCTCGAACTACGTCGCGATCTGCTCAATACCGATACTTTCATCGGCCGGCTTTCGGCCTATGGGTTCTACGACTTCGGCGCCGCATGGAAACAGGGGCTGCCGGGCAGCGAATCGGCGGCCACGGCCGGCACCGGCATTGCGATTCAGGGTGGTGCGCTCACCGGCTATCTCGAGCTGGCATCGCCGCTCACCGGTCCCGACATCGAAGGTACGCGCAAGACGTCGGTGTTCGCCGAGCTCAGCTACAAGTTCTGATACCTTGCGGCGTCGCGCCCCAAATCCGCACTGGATCGGCGCACCCCTGCCCGCCTGACCGAGGCTCAAGTGGTAAACGCGCGTTGTTTTCTGCTGTTCGCATTCGCGGCGCTGTCGGCGGCCGCGCACGCGCAGGAATCGACGACCGTCGAACAGAGTACGTCGGTCAAGTCGATGTTTCCGGAGCAGACCGCGAATCAGCTCGCCGCCACACTCGATCCTGACACCGTAGTCCGGTTCCGGGTACGCGTCCCGAAGGCCGATCTGCCGGGTGGCATCCTGGTGTTCGTCAAGCCGGCGGATTCGGGTGAACTGCCGCAAGGCTGGGCGAGCATCCTCGATCGCAAGAACCTCATCTGGATAGCCGCCGACGATTTCGGGAATCAGCATCCGAGTGCGCAGCGCGTCCTGGTCGCACTCATGGCGCTGAAGCTCGTGCAGAACACTCAGCCGTCGTTCGATGCGAAGCGCGTCTACGTCGGCGGAATGTCGGGCGGCGGCCGCATCGCCAGCATGACCATCACGCGTTTTCCGCGGCACTTCACCGGTGCGCTGTATGTCGTTGGCGCCGATCCGTGGACTGCGGCAGAAAAGCCGCTGCTTCCGCGCATTGCCGAGAACCGCTACGTGTTCGTCACCGGCTCACGCGACTTCAATCATGGCGAGATGAAGCGGCTGTTTGCGAAATATCAGGCGGCGGGCGTGAAGCAGGCGCTGTTGATGGACCTGCCCGGCTTCGGCCACGAATACCCGAACGCCGGACAACTCAGCGCGGCCATCGACTTTCTCGACGCGCGTTAAGCGGAAGCTTTGTACAGCGCGCGCTTGATGGCGAGCGCGATCAGGATCGCCGCCAGCAATCCGATGCTTGGGTAGAGCTGGTCCGCCATGCCCGGGATGAACGCCATCGACGACATCACCACGAGAATGGCGAGCGCCGAGAGACCGGCGATGATGTCGGCGGTTTTCCCGGGCCCCGATCTGGTCTGCGCCGCCGATGTGTACGGAAAGCGGAAGTGGGCCACGGCCACGAAGCAATAGACGATCAGCATGATCGCGCCGGAAGCATTGATGAGCTTGGTGAACAGTGCCGCGATGTGTTCGTTGTCGGAGCCCACATTGAGGAACATGGAGATGAACCCGAATGCGCTGCCTAACAGGATTGCGCGCGCCGGAACCTGGCGAGAATTGACGGCCGTCAGCCAGCGCGGCGCATCGCCCTTGTCGGCCATGGCGAACAACACGCGCGCGGTGACGTAAACGCCGGAGTTGAGGCAGGACAGGACGGCGGTCAGCACGATGCAATCCATGATTGTCTTGGCGCCCGGAATGCCGATGTGTTGGAGCACCATGGAGAACGTGGAATCTCCTGACTTGAACGCGTTCCACGGCAGCACGCAAACGATGAGGAAGATCGCCAGCACGTAAAACAGCAGGATGCGCACCACCACGCTCGCGGCCAGCCGCGACATGGTCTTGCCCGATTCCGCGGATTCGGCGGCCGCGACGGTGATGATCTCCGCGCCGCACATGGAAAAGATGACGGTGGTCACGCCGGTGAACACCGCCGCATATCCCGCCGGCGCAAATCCGCCCTGCGCCGTGAGATTGGTGAAGCCTGGACTTTCGTGTCCGCCGACTCCCAGCAACCACGCAGCGAGGACGACGATGAACACGATGATCGCGGCCACCTTGATTGACGCGAACCAGAACTCGAACTCGCCATAGGAACGAGCCGAGGAAAGATTGACGAGCGTCAGCACGGCCATGAGGCCCAGGCCGATCTCCCACACCTCGAACATGGGCAGCCAGCCGTGCACGATCTTCGCGCCGGCAATCGCTTCGATGCCGACGACGATCACCCAGAAGTACCAGTACATCCAGCCGCTGATGAAGCCGGCGCTCGGGCCCAGCGCGAGGCGCACGTATTCCGTGAAGGCGCCGAGCCCGGGCTGGTCGAGCGCCATTCGCGCCAGGATCTTGATGACGCCGAACACGACGACGCCCGCGAAGATGTAGCTCAGGACCACCGCGGGTCCGATCGTGGAGATGGCCGTGCTGCTGCCGACGAACACGCCGGCACCGATGATGCCGCCGATGGAGATCATCGCCAGGTGGCGAGCGCGCAAGGATTTGGAGAGTTTCGAGGAAGCCGGTAAAGAAACGTCGCTGGCGTTCAAGATGTGGGCTCTGGTTGTCGGCCGGAAGATCGGCCGAACCATACGCCGCAACGCCATCTTTCGCCACAATCCGGCGGCACTTTGCCACCAGCGCGCCTGCATTGCGCCGCGCCGGTGAGCTCTCATCTCCCGACCAGCTAACAACTATCGGGAGGGAGTCATGGGCAGGGTGGGAATACTCCGGTTTCTTGCAGGATGGGCACTGGCCCTGCTCGCGCTTCCGCTCACGGTGGCCGCGCAGACCGAAGACGACCGAACGCTCTCGCCCTACTTCTTCGTTCACGGTGACGGCGCCACGGCCCAGATGCCACTCGAGAGTACGGACGTAATCGTTTCCATCGCCGGCGTGATCGCCGACGTGACCGTGACCCAGCGCTATCGCAACGACGGCAAGAACGCGATCGAAGCCGAATACATTTTCCCCGGATCGACGCGCGCCGCGGTCTACGCACTGTCGATGACGATTGGCGAACGCAAGGTCGTGGCGGAGATCCGCGAGAAGAGCCAGGCGCGGGTCGAATACCAGGCCGCGAAGTCCGCGGGCAAGAGCGCGGCCTTGCTCGAACAGCAACGACCGAACGTCTTCAGCATGAAGGTGGCCAATATTCTGCCGGGCGATGTGATCGTGGTGGAACTGCGTTACACGGAGATCGTGATTCCGACCAATTCGGTCTACGAGTTCGTATTCCCCACGGTCGTCGGGCCGCGCTATGTGTCGGGCGCCGAGCACGATGCGCCGCCAGCGACGCAGGAGAAGTGGCAGGCGAATCCATACCTGCATACCGGCGAGGGGCCGACGAGCGATTTTCACCTGCGTGCGGCGATCAATTCCGGCATCTCCATCAAGGAAGCGGCGTCGCCA
>JBDTSV010000077.1:0-4418 GCA_039930985.1 Pseudomonadota bacterium | reverse complement strand
CACGCCGACATGCACCCCGGCAACATCTTCGTGCTCATCGACAACCCGGCACAGCCCAAGTACGCGGCCGTGGATTTCGGCATCGTCGGCACGCTCGATCCGCGCGACCAGTACTATCTCGCCGAGAATTTCCTGGCGGTGTTCGATCGTGACTACCGCAAGGTGGCGACGCTGCACCTGGAGTCCGGCTGGGTGCCGGAGGGCTCGCGCGTCGACGAGATGGAATCGGCGATCCGCACCGTGTGCGAGCCCATCTTCAACAAGCCGCTCAAGGAAATCTCGTTTGGCACCGTGCTGCTGCGATTGTTCGAGATTTCGCGACGTTTCAACGTTTCGATTCAGCCGCAGCTCATTCTTCTGCAGAAAACCCTGCTGAACATCGAAGGGCTGGGCCGCGACCTCTATCCCGATCTCGACATCTTCAAGACCGCGGGCCCCATCATGCGCGACTGGGTGCGCGAGAAAATGAGCGGTCGCGCCATCCTCGAGAATGCGCGCGCGCAGCTACCGGAAATCCTGACCAGCCTGCAGACGCTGGCGCCGCTGGTTCGCTCGGCCGTGCAGCGCGCGCAGGACGGACGCCTTCGGCTCGCCGTCGAAGCACCGGAAATCAATGCGCTGCGCAATGAGATCCGGCGCACCAACCGGCGCCGCGACAAGGTGACCATCGCGTCGGTGATGTTATTAGGCGGAATCGTGTGGCTGGCGCTCGCCCACGAACCGGTCTGGGCTGGCTGGGGCATGGTCGGCGTCGGCGTCGCCTGGCTCATCACCGTGCTGCGTCGATGATCCTCACGCCGGCACTGGCGGCCGGCGCTGGTGCGCGCGGTTCGCGGGCGGCACAACCAATGCCCGCGTGACTGGAATGCTTCCACCCGCAGACTTCGCCCGAAGCCATGCATGAAGCTCCGCTATTCGTCGACTGCGGCCTGGTGGAACCCCTGGGATCGCCGCAGCCCCTATCCGCAGCCGGCGACGCCGTGGCCAAGGCGATGGCGGCCCCGACTGGTGCCACGAACTGCCCGAGTTACCTCTTCCGGGCGATCGTGAAATTCAAAACCCACAGATGCGGTGCCAGGAAACGCCCCCTAAGGGCGTCGCCTGAGTCCAGGCCCACGCCCCACTCGTCTAACTACAAATTGCCGCAGCGCACGCGTTTGGGGTAGCGTGTTTTCCATGGTCAGCTCCGAGAGCGCGGTACCGAATCGATTCTTCGCCCAGTTCGCTGCGTTCGTGGCGCTGGCCGTGGGTCTGCTCGTGCTCGCTGGCTGGACATTCGACATGGAAGCGCTCACCAATCTGGCGCCGGGCTGGCCGCGAATGTCGCGCCTCACCGGGCTGGCATACATCATCGCGAGCGCCGCGTTGTGGCTCACAACTCTGTCGATGGCGCGGGCCGCAGCCGCGATGTCTGTGCTGGTGACGGCGGTTGGCCTGCTGGTGCTGTTCCGCTACGCGCTGTCGTGGGACGTTTACATCGACCAGTTCACCCTGGATCCGGTGCCCCAGCCGACATTTGGCGGCTCGCTACCGCGAATGGCGCCATCCACCGCGGTCGCCTTCTGTTGCTTCGGCATGTCGATCCTCTGCGCTTTGCGCCCGCGGACGGCTTCGGCACACCAGACGCTGGCGATCATCGTGCTGCTGATCGGCTGGATGGGATTGTCGCGTTACATTTTCGGCGGCGAGGCGCTGGTGCCGTTCGTGAATGTCGCGGCACACGGCTCCATCCTGTTCCTGCTGCTCAGCGCCGGCGCCCTCACCCTGCGCACGGACGCCGGCATCGCCAAGCTTCTCGCCAGTGAAGGCGTCGGTGGCGCCATGGCGCGCCGCCTGCTGCCCGCCGCGATCCTGGTTCCACTGCTCGCCGGTGCACTGACGCTGAGCTTCGAGCGCACCGGCAGTCTCGGGCACGAAGCGGCGGTGTCTGTGTTCGCCCTGACGGCGGTGATTGCGTTCACGACCTTCGTGCTCATCAACGCCGCGCGCGGTGAGCGTGCCGACCGCATGCGCCGCCATGCCGAAAGCGCGTTGCGCCTCTCCGAGGAGCGCCACCAGCTCATCGTCGAGACCGCGCTCGATGGAGTCATCGCCATCAACGTTCACGGGCTGGTCACCGGCTGGAATTCCCAGGCGGAAAAGATGTTCGGGCGGAACCGCATCGAGGTCATGGGCCGCGAGCTGGCCGAGATCATCATTCCGGAACGGCTGCGCGACGACCACCGCAATGGAATGCGTCGCTATATCGGTTCCGGGGTCGCGCGCGTGCTCAACAAGCGGATGGAGATGCCGGCGATACATCGCGACGGGCACGAGTTCTCGGTGGAGCTGGCGATAACGCCGATCGGTTTCGGCGACGAGCTGGTTTTCAGCTGCTTCATCCGCGACATCACCGGGCGGATGCGCGCCGAGTCCGCATTGCGCGAGAGCGAGCAGCGTTTCCGCACCACCGCCAACGCCGCGCCGGTACTCATCTGGATGAGCGGTCCCGACAAGAGCTGCACCTGGTTCAACCAGCGCTGGCTGGATTTCGTCGGCCGCGACATGGAGCAGGAGATCGGCGACGGATGGTGCGACAACGTGCATCCGGCCGATTTCGATCGCACGCTCGACACCTATCACGCCGCCTTCGATGCGCGCCGGCCATACGAAATGGAATTCCGCCTGCAGCGCGATGACGGCGCGTGGCGCTGGCTGCTCGAACGCGCCACGCCGCACATGGGGCCGAACGGCGAATTCGTGGGCTACATCGGCACCTGCATCGATATCACCGAACACCGCGAGACGGTCGAGCAGCTGCGTGAGAACCGCGCGCGTTTCAAGACCCTGGCCGAGTCGCTGCCGCAGATGATCTGGACCTGCCTTCGCGACGGCCACACCGATTACCTCAGCCGCCAGTGGCTCGATTACACCGGGCGCAGCGAAGCTCAGCAGTTAGGCCAGGGATGGCTCGAGCAGGTGCATCCCGACGATCGCGTCAAGGCGCAGATGGAGTGGGCGCGCGTGGTCGCCAGCGGCGATGCCTTCGATGTAAGCCTTCGCATCCGGCGCTTCGACGGCGTGTATCGCTGGTTCAAGGCGCGCGCAGTGCCGCTGCGCGATCCGGCGGGCCGCATCCTCAAGTGGTTCGGTTCGAGCACCGACATCGAGGATTTTGTGCTCGCCGAGCGCAAGCTCAAGATTCAGCTCGAGCGCATGCAGTTGCTGGACCGCACCACGCACGCCATCGGCATTCACCAGGATCTGCGCAAGGTGTTCGAAGTGGTGTTGCGCAGTCTCGAAGACAATCTGGGCATCGAATTCGCCTGCGCCTGCCTCTACCAGAGCGAGCCGCAGGTGCTGACGGTGAATTGCCTTGGCGAAGGCAGCACGGCGCTCGGCAAGCAGATCGGGATCGTCGAGCAGGCGCGCATCGACGTGGACGAAAACGGACTCAGCCGCTGCCTGAAAGGCGAACTCGTGTATGAGCCGAACATGGAAGGCGTCGGACATCCTTTCTCCGCACGCCTGGCCGGCGGTGGACTGCGCTCCATGGTCGCGGCGCCCCTGGTCATCGAGACCGAGGTGTTGGGGGTCATGGTAGTGGCCAAGCGCGGCGTGGAATCGTTCAGCAGCGACGACTGTGAATTCATGCGTCAGCTTTCGAGCCACGTCGCGCTCGCCGCGGATCAGGCGAGGCTCTATGAAGCGTTGCAGGGTGCGTACCAGGATTTGCGCCAGACCCAGCAGACCGTGATGCAGCAGGAACGCCTGCGCGCGCTCGGCCAGATCGCCAGTGGCATCGCGCACGACATCAACAACGCGCTGTCGCCGGCGGCGCTCTATACGCAATCGATGCTCGCGCACGATCCGGGTTTGAGCGAGCGGTCGCGCGAACACCTCGGCGTGATCCAGCGCGCCATCGACGACGTGGCACGCACCGTGCAACGCATGCGCGCGTTTTACCTGCCGCGCGGGCTGGAGCTCACCCTGGCGCCGGTCGACCTCAACGAGATTCTCATGCAGGTCATCGAGCTCACGCGTGCGCGCTGGAGCAACATTCCGCAGGAGCGCGGCGTGGTCGTGAAAGTGGAGAGCGCGCTCGCGCCAGATCTGCCGAAGATTCTCGGTGCGGAAAACGAAGTCCGCGACGCGCTGACCAATCTGGTGCTCAACGCCGTGGACGCGCTGCCCGAGGGCGGCACCATCACCTTGCGCACACGCGTGGATTCACGCGACCACGAAGTGATCGTTGAAGTGCAGGATTCCGGTATCGGCATGAACGAGACCACCCGCAGCCGTTGCCTCGAGCCGTTCTTCACCACCAAGGGCGAACGTGGCACCGGTCTCGGATTGCCAATGGTATTCGGGATGACGCAGCGGCACAGCGGCGAGCTGGAAATCGACAGTGAGCCCGGACGCGGCACTACCATCCGCCT
>JBDTSV010000076.1:0-61071 GCA_039930985.1 Pseudomonadota bacterium | reverse complement strand
GTTGAAGCTGTTCTCGAGCGCCAGCACGCCCTGGATCTCGTGCGCCTTGATCATGGCGGTCAGGACGTCGCGCACGGTGAGCGGCTTCTCGCCAAGCAGGATGGCGCGGCGAGATAGATAGTCCGAGAGCGCGAGGATGGCGCCAAGGTTATCGGAAGGATGACCCCACTCCGCGGCGAGCCAGGTGTCGTTGAAGTCGAGCCAGCGCACCATGGCGCCGATGCTGAAGGCTCCCATGACCGGATCGAGCTCATAGCTGGTGCCCGGCACGCGCGAACCGCCGGGCATGGTGGCGCCGGGCACCACCGGACCTAACAAGCGGGTGCAGGCCGGGTACTTCAGGGCCAGGAAACCGCAGGCCAGCGAATCCATGAGGCAGTAGCGCGCGGTCTCGTACGCCTGTGCACTGTCTACCGTGTAGTTCTTGGCGTAGTCGGCGATCGTGACCAGCAGTTCGTCCGGATTGGGCCGCTGCGCCGATTTGTAGTCGTGGCTCATTTCACTCTCGCGAGGTGCGCCTCGACCAGCGCCGCCAGTTTGCGGACCGTAAGCGTCCCGTCAGTGGTGTTGCCGTCGCTGCCGTACTCGGCGACGTCCATCTTGATGTGGTGCTGCTCCTCGAGATCGATCACGATTTCGAATATGTCGTCGGCGCTGCAGCCTTGCGCGACCATCGATTTGTCGACGTCGATTTCCGCCATCGTCACCACCGGATGCTTCTTGAAGCGGGCAATCTCGAGCCATTCACTTTTCGTGATGTTATGCGGCTCATCCTTGCTGATTTGAATCAGGCCCTGGCGCGAACTTGTGATCTGCTCCGCCGTCATCGCCCGGATCTTTTCAACGAGCTGTGGCGCAGGCCCGGCCGCCGACGCTGATGGGCCGGTGAACGCCAGCGTTGCGATGCCGGCAAACAGCTCGCGTCGAACCGTCACGGCCGCTGTCCGAGGGGCACGAACTGGCGATTTTCCGGGCCTGTGTAGTTAGCCGCCGGGCGGATGATCTTGCCGTCGTCGCGCTGCTCGATGACATGCGCGCTCCAGCCGGTGACACGCGCCATGACGAACAGCGGCGTGAACATCGCCGTGGGTATGCCCATGAGGTGATAGCTGACGGCGCTGTACCAATCCAGATTGGCGAACATGCGCTTGAGCTGCATCATCATGAACTCGATGCGCTCGGCGACCTCGTAGAGCTTCGTATCGCCGGACTCGCGGCTCAACTGCTCCGCCACACGCTTGATGATGGCGTTGCGCGGGTCGGAGATCGTGTACACCGGATGGCCGAAGCCGATGACGATCTCTTTCGCCGCCACGCGCTTGCGGATGTCGGCTTCCGCTTCGTCAGGCGTGCCGTAGCGCTCCTGGATTTCCAGTGCTACTTCGTTGGCGCCACCGTGCTTGGGGCCCCGCAACGCGCCGATGGCGCCGGTGATGCAGGAATAGATGTCGGCGCCAGTGCCGGCGATGACGCGCGAGGTGAACGTGGACGAGTTGAACTCGTGCTCGGCGTAGAGGTTGAGCGAGGTGTGCATGGCGCGCACCCAGCTCGCGCTCGGCGCGCGGCGGTGCAGCAGGTGAAGGAAATGGCCACCGACCGTGTCATCGTCGGTCTCCACGTGGATACGCCGGCTGCTGTGCGAGAAGTGATACCAGTAGCAGAGCATCGAACCGAAGCTCGCGACCAGGTGATCGGCGATCTCGCGCGCACCGGCGGCGTTGTGGTCGTTCGCCTCGGGCAGCACGCAACCCAGCGCCGAAGCGCCGGTGCGCATGACGTCCATGGGATGCGACGCCGGCGGCAGTTGCTCGAGCACGGCGCGTACCGGCGCGGGAATGCCGCGCAGGCTCTTGAGTTTGGCCCGATACGCCGTGAGCTCGGCCACATTGGGCAGTTTGCCGTGGATCAGTAGATAGGCGATCTCCTCGAACTCGCAGGTCTCGGCGACTTCGAGGATGTCGTAGCCGCGGTAATGCAGGTCGTTGCCGCTGCGGCCCACGCTGCACAGCGCGGTATTGCCGGCGGCTACGCCGGAGAGCGCGACGGATTTCTTCGGCCTGCCAACGAGGTTGTCCGGCGTGCTCATTTCTTGTCCTTCTCCGCCCCACTTCTTTCGGACAAAAACAGCTCATCGAGCTTGCGCTCGTAGGCGTGATAGTCGAGAAACTTGTAGAGATCGTCGCGTGTCTGCATGGAGCCGAGGACGTTCTTCTGCGTGCCGTCACGGCGGATGGCTTCGTAGACCTTGAGCGCCGCGAGGTTCATGGCGCGGTAGGCCGAGCAGCAGTGCAGCACGATGTCGACACCGACGCCGCCCAGTTCGTCGCGCGTATATAAAGGTGTCTTGCCGAACTCGGTGATGTTGGCGAGCACCGGTACGCGCACCGCCTCACGCACTTGGCGATACATCGGCAGCTCGGTGATGGCCTCGGGGAAAATGGCATCGGCGCCGGCCTCCACGCACTTCACGAGTCGCTCGACGGTGCGCTCGAGTCCCTCGGTCGCCAGCGCATCGCTGCGCGCCATGATCACGAAACTCGCATCGGTTCGCGCATCCACGGCCGCTTTGACGCGGTCGACCATTTCCTGTGCGGCAACCACTTCCTTGCCCGGACGATGCCCGCAGCGCTTCGACTGCACCTGGTCTTCGATGTGCATGCCGGCGGCACCGGCCTTGATGATCGATTTGACGGTGCGCGCGATGTTGAATGCACCGCCCCAGCCGGTGTCGGCGTCGACCAACAAAGGCAGGGAGCTCGCTTCCGTGATGCGCCGGATGTCGATGAGGACATCGTCCATGGTGCTGATGCCGAGGTCCGGGAGCCCGAGCGAATTCGCGGCGACGCCGCCGCCGGATAGATAGAGCGCGCGAAAGCCGGTGGCCTCCGCCATGCGCGCCACGTAGGCGTTTATGGCGCCGACCACTTGCAGGGGTTTTTCGGCCGCGATGGCCGCGCGGAACTTCGCGCCCGCGGAAAGCTGGGCTGGCATGGGTCGGCTCATAGGCCGCGAAGTTTACGGCTGGGAGGCGATCTTTACGACTGTGCGCCCGGTAACTTTTCCATCGATGTAAGCCTGGAACGCGTCCGGCAATTCGGCCAGCGGGATCGTGCGCCTCGCAATGCGCATGAGCTGCCGCGGGCGGAGATCGGTGGCGATACGCCGCCAGACTTCGAGGCGTTCCGCGCGTGGGGTGGCGGAGGAATTGATGCCGAGCAGGTTTATGCCGCGCAGGATGAACGGCATGACCGTGGTCTTGAGGTCGACGCCGCCCGCGAGTCCCACGCTGGCGATATTCCCCCAGAAATCCACCTGGCGCGTGAGCCCCGCGAGCATTTCACCGCCAACGCTGTCGATGGCTCCGGCGTAGCGCGCTGGTTCCAGCGCGCGGCTGCCGAGCTGAAAATCGGCGCGCGCAATCACCTTGCTAGCGCCTAACGACTCGAGATACGCAGGCGATCCGGCCTTGCCGCTCACGGCGATGACTTCGTAGCCGCGGCCGGCGAGCATGTCGATGGCGAGGCTGCCGACGCCGCCGGTGGCGCCGGTGACGACGATGGGTCCGCGCGCCGGATCCTGGCCATTGCGTTCCATGCGGTGAATGGCGAGCGCCGCGGTGAAGCCGGCCGTGCCGAGCGCCATGGCGCTGAACGCGTCGAGCCCGGGCGGCATCGGGATCACGCTCTCGGCGCTGACTCGCGCGACTTCGGCGTAGCCGCCGTCGAAGGTTTCCGAAAGACCGCAGCCGGTGACCAGCACCGCATCGCCCACCGAGTAGCGCGGGTCATCCGACGTGCTCACGACACCGGCGAGATCGATGCCGCCCACGAGGGGATAGTGGCGCAGGATTTTTCCCGCCCCGGTCGCGGCCAGCGCGTCCTTGTAGTTGATGCCGGAGTACTGCACGTCGATGACCACTTCGCCCGGCGTGAGCGCGGCGAGCGTGAGGTCTTCGAACTGCGCGGTGATCTTGCCGCCGCTCTGGTGAATTCGGAAGGCTCTGAACGTGCTCATTGGAACTCCTTGCCTTCTCCCGGACAGACGAACATCGACGTCTTGACCACGATGAGCGGAATGAGCGCGCGCGTGCTTCCGGGCGAAGGCGCAAGAACCTCGAACCTGCAGATGAGCCGCCCATCGTCGTCGAGGACTTTCACGCGCAGGTTTGCTCCGCGCGGAGCCATCTCGACGCGGTGCCGCGGAGCTCGCGCCGCCTTGCGGGCGGGTGCCGCACCGAGGTCGGCCGTGCCGAAATCCTCGAGCAGCGTGGAGTGATCGAGATCATGCGCCGCGGCAGGCCAGCGTCCCTTGGCAAGCCTGAACTCACCGACCTGTGCGGCGATCGTGATCGCCTCCAGCCGGCCCTGGTTCACGCGCAGCAGATCGCATCCGCTCGTGGTCACGCAGAGCAAGGCAAGCAGGGCAGATCCGCAGACGCGCGACACAGGAACTCGCTCTCCCCGGTTTCTGTCAGGGCATTCGACTCGGCTACTATCCTGCCATGAAACACGACTACGACCTGTTCGTGATCGGCGCGGGTTCCGGCGGCGTGCGCGCCGCGCGCATCGCCGCGCAAGCCGGCGCCAGGGTTGCGATAGCTGAGGAGTACCGCATCGGCGGAACCTGCGTGATTCGCGGCTGTGTTCCCAAGAAATTCCTGGTCTACGGCGCGGAGTTTTCGCAGATGATCGCCGACGCGCCGGGATATGGTTGGTCGCTCGGCGAGACGTCGTTCGACTGGCCCACCCTGCGCGACAACGTGCAGAAAGAAGTGACGCGGCTGTCCGGCATCTACACCACCAATCTCGCCCGGGCCGGCGTCACCGCGTTCGAGGAACGCGCCGAGCTCGTCGACGCACGCACCGTGAAGCTCGGAAAATCCGGTAGCGAAGTCACCGCCGAGCGCATCCTCATCGCCACCGGCGGCCGCCCCTATCTACCTGAAAGCCTGCAAGGACTCGAGCTCGGCATCACCTCCAACGAGGCGTTCCTGCTCGACAGACTTCCCGGACGCATACTCATCGTCGGTGGCGGCTACGTGGCGCTCGAGTTCGCGAACATCTTCCACGGCCTCGGATCGAAGGTGCGAATCCTGCACCGCGGCGACAAGCTGTTGCGCGGATTCGACGACGATCTGCGCGCGCACATGCACATAGAGGTGGAACGCGGCGGCACGCAGCTCACCATGAAGACCACGCTGACCAGACTCGAGAAAGCCGGTAGCGCCATCGCCGCGACCCTGTCTACCGGGGAGAAAATCGAAGTCGACGTGGTGCTGTACGCCATCGGGCGCAATCCGAACACGACCGGTCTCGGGCTCGAACGTGCCGGCGTGAAGCTGGACGAGGCCGGCGCGGTGATCGTCGACGAGTTCTCGCAGACTTGCGTGGAATCCATCTACGCCATCGGCGACGTCACCAATCGCATGAACCTCACGCCCGTGGCCATTCGCGATGGGCACGCGTTCGCCAACACCGTCTACGGCAAGAATCCCACGGCGGTGGACCACAGCTTCGTACCGAGCGCGGTGTTCGGCCGTCCGCCGATCGGTACCGTGGGGCTCACCGAAGCCGACGCGCGCCGCAGCTATTCGGCTGTGGACGTCTACCGCACCAGCTTCCGGCCAATGCGCAACATGCTCACGGCCAACCAGGAGCGCACGCTCATGAAGATGGTCGTGGACGCCGGCAGCGGCAAGTTGTTAGGCGTGCACATCGCCGGTGAAGATGCGCCGGAGATGGTGCAGCTCGCGGCGGTTGCCGTGAAAGCCGGGCTGACCAAGCAACAATGGGACAGCACGATGGCGTTGCACCCGACCGCCGCCGAAGAGCTGGTGTTGCTGCGCGAAAAGGTCGCGTTTCCCCCGAGCCTGGCCTAGCGCACGAACTGAGGCAGAAGCGCCTCGAGATCGTCGATCAGCTGCTGGTCGTAAGCGCGCGCGCTTTCGTCGGAATTCCCGAGATAGCTGCGCCAGCTTCTCGAAATCGCGAGTTCCATTTCCCTCAGCGCCAGGAATTCGATGCCGGCGAAGTCCTCGGTGTTGTAGATGCGCGAGGTCACCTCTTGCCAGCTTGTGCCGACAGGCTCGAGGCGTCCCAGGTTGGGGGAATCGCGCCTCGACAGGTAGTCGGCGTGCAATGCGTTGCTTTCGGCCAGGAATACATCGAATTCCCGGCGCGCGACCTCGTACCGCGGATCTCCCGGAACGATGGGCACGATTCCCTCGGGAGACGCGCGCACGGAGGTTGCGGGTGGACGCGTCTCCGCCACCGGTGCGGGTGCAGTCGCTTCCTCCAGCTCGGGAATGGGCGCCGCGGTCGCGGGCAACCCATCCATCGACGACGCGGGAAGCTGGGGCGGATCGAGATACAACGGTATGGAATTGCCGCCAGCTGAGGTGGTGCTGGCCGGCACAACCGGTGCGCTCGTTTCCACTTCCGGCGACGAGACCGGCGACGCCTGCGCGACCGGAGGAGCCGGTAGCGACGCCTGCGCGGCGGGTGGCGCAACGGACTCAAAGGCCGCGGCCCGATCATGGCCGAGAAATCGCTGCAGTGTCAGCGCGCCGACGCCGAGCACTGCAACGCCAACCAACAACAGCATGAGTCTGCGATCGAATCGATACCGGCGCGTGGAACCGGCACCATCCTCGAACTCCACGGAACGTTGGGTCGGCAGCAACGTGACGATTTCCGCCGCGGCCTGGCGATCGTTGGCCCAGAACGGCAACACGGTACGCGGGGATTCGCGTGTGCTGAATTCCAGACGCAGAGCGTTGCCCTCGCGGTATACCTCGATGAGACTGTTGGCGGAAATGCGGCGCGGCTGCGAGCGCACGAACAAAGTTTGCAGGCCGCGCTTCACGGCGATGCTGATGCCGGAAGCGTCGATGCTCAGCGAGCCTTCGCCTTTCCAGCGAAAATCGTTAGCCGGTGCTTCGAAGAGCCCCGCGAGCCCGGCCGATCGGGCAAACCGGATGTCGAATGTCTGCGCCATGACTTCGCTCCTCCGACTCGACTTCAGTGCTGACTATCCGCCTTCGGCAGCGCGAACGCCATGATCGAATCCGCCTTGCCCCAGGCCTTGCCGTCGCCGCCCGCGGCGATGACCACGTATTGACGGCCGTCGGCGCCTCGATAGGTCATGGGCGTGGCCTTGCCGCCCGCCGGTAGTTTGTACTTCCACAGCTCCTTGCCGGTGTCGGTATCGAAAGCGCGCACATAGGCGTCGAGCGTGGCGCCGATGAACACGAGCCCTCCGGCCGTGGTGATGGCGCCGCCCAGGTTTGCCATGCCGCTGCCTTCTGGCAATGGTGGCAGCCCGATTTTGCCGAGGCCTTCGCCCGTTCCGAGCGGCACATCCCACAATGTCTTGCCGGTCTTGAGGCTGATGGCGGTAAGCGACCCGAACGGCGGCGCCGTGCAGGGCGAGCGCTTGCTCGACAGCCAGGTTTCGCGCTGCATGATGTACGGCGTGCCCTGCATGTCGGTGAACTCCTTGCCGACGCGTTCGCCGCTCGTGAGTTTTTCCTTCAACGTCTTCCAGGTGTCGCGCGGAATCAGTTTGACCACGGCGGCCAGCCGGTTGTTAGGCACGATGGCGATGGCACGGTCGCTGTCGTAGGCCACGCCACCCCAGTGAGCGCCACCGATGTTGGCGGGCACCTGCACCGTGCCGCGTTCCGAGGGCGGCGTGAACGGCCCGTCGTAGCGCAGTGTCGCGAAACGCGCGCGGCACTCGGCCAGGTCTTCGGGCGTGGCGCCCCAGATATCGTCTGCAGTCAGCGTGCGGAAGCCCGGACCCAGCGACGACAGCGGCTGCGTGGGCGAAGTGACCTCGCCGGGAATGTCGCTCTTCGGTACCGCGCGCTCTTCCACCGGAAACAGCGGCGCGCCGGTGTCGCGATCGAGAACGAACAACTGCGCGGTCTTGGTTCCCTGCAACACCGCGGCCTTGCCGTTCGGCAACGTGATCAGCGCGGGCGGTGACGCGTTGTCGTAGTCCCAGAGGTCGTGATGCACGGTCTGAAAATGCCAGACCATTTTGCCGGTGGAGGCACGCAGTGCGACCACGGAATTGGCATAGCGGTTGTCGCCGAGCCGCGTGACGCCGTAGTAGTCCACCGCCGGGCTGGTGGTCGGCAGGAACACGAGGTCACGTTTGGGATCGGCGGCGATGATGGACCAGGTATTCGCGCCACCCGTGCGGTGCGCGACCGAACCCGTCCAGGTCCGGTAGGCAGGGTCGCGCGGATCCTGGGGCACGGGATTCCACGTCCAGCGAAGCGCGCCGGTGCGCGCGTCGAAAGCGCGAACTTCCCCGGTTGCGCCCACATTGGAATTGTTGTCGGCGATTGCGGAGCCAGCCACCACGAGGTCGCCGATGATCGCCGGTGGCGAGGTCTGCTCATATTCGTCGCCGTAGGACTGCTGGTTTCGCAGCAGCGGCACGAGATCGACGACCCCATCCTTGCCGAACTCCTTGCAGTATTCGCCGCTGACGGCGTCGAGCGCGATCATGCGCGCGTCGACCGAGCCAAAGAACACGCGCCGCGAGCATGCGCCCGCCATCTGGTCGCGGGAATCGCGCCAGTAGGACACACCACGGCTGACCCAGTCGCCGAAATGCCGCTCGCGCTTCACGCCGACATCGCGCACCCATTTCTGTTTGCCGCTGACCGGATCGAGTGCGATCACCTGGCCGAGCGGGGTGGATAGATACATGACGCCATCGACCACCAGCGGCGTGGCTTCGAGCGCGGTCGGGTTGCCGGTCTCGATGCCAGCCTCGCCGGTCTTGTATTCCCAGGCGAGCGTGAGACCGGCGACATTGCCGCGATCTATCTGCGTGAGCGGCGAATGCCGGTCGCCGCCCGCCGTGCGGCCGTAGTTAGGCCAGTCGCCCGAAGGCGGCGCCGCGAGTAGCGCGGGGCTCACGAGCGCGGCGACGATGAGCGGCAGATGATGTTTCATATGTCTGATGTTCTCTGCGCCCACAGCTGAAGAATTCTGGCCGGATTCCCATTCATGGTCTCGGCGTCGAGCTCGACCTGTTCGTCGACACGAAACCCCGACAGCAGTTCATCGAACCATTCACGCGAATGGTGCCGCAACACCGCGCCGTCAGGCAGCCGAAAGCGTCCGAAGCCGCCGAGCTCCGCCGCAAACGACTCGTAACGCTGCAGGTTGCGCGCATCGGACTGCAGCGGGTAATCGCTGATCAGCAATAGACCGCCGGGCCGCAGGATTCGTTTGAATTCGCGCAGCAGATTTTTCTGCGCGTCATCGGCGGCGATGCAGGTGAGCACGGCGAAGAGCAGGACGGCATCGACGCTGGCGTCGCCACAGGGCACCTGTTCGCCGTCGTTTTCCGCGAAGCCGGTGTCTGGCACTTCCTCGCGCGCGACCCGGATCATCTCCGCCGACGAGTCGATGCCGAGCACGTTCACGTAGCCGAGCGCCATGAGCTCGCCGCACAGCCGGCCTTGGCCGCATCCGTAGTCGAGGATGATGGCATCGCGCGGCAGGAGCCGAGTCAGCCGTTCACGGTCCAGTGGATGTGTGAACCGGCGGATGGTTGCCGCCCGATTCCAGAATTGCTCGTCGTTTTGCGCTTCCATCGAAGCGCATTGTCACTCAAATGTCGACAGTTGAGGCCGGGCCGCGGCGATGACGAAGCGCACTGTACTGACAAGCCCAGATTGACGCGTACCGGCAGGCGGATCGCAACGGCGGCCGCAATCCGAGCCGACGTTTGATGGGTTTGCGCCGGCTCTGGGAATTGCAGGCGGCGCCCGGTCGCGACTTCAAATGGTCCGCCCGAGAAAACGCGCCACGCAGACATCGCAGCCCCGGACCGAGATCGCGACGCCCAGAAGTCCCACGATCATGACCACGATGGACACCGCGGCGAAGAACGAACCATCGTTTCGCTCCCAGGCGAAATGCAGCGCGAGCACGGTGCAGACGGTCAGCGCAATGCCGGCGACCAGCAGCACCGGCCGTTTCCATCGGGTGACCGGCGGCGGATCGCCGAGGCTCACCAGCTGGACGAGACCGCAGTACAGGCAATTTTTGCAGCGCGAATGCATGGTGGGAAATGTGCCACCTGCAGCGCTGGTCAGGTGGTACCCGCGCACAGTTTTTTGTAGGACCCCGCGGCGGCGATCGCGTCGTGCCGGCTTTTCGGAAGGGCTTCACATGAAAGCAGCCGTTCTCGTAGTCTGTTTGCTCGCAGGAATTGGGTTTGGGACAGGCTGCCGCGTTCAGACCGAAGGATTCACCTCCGCACGCTTGGCTGCAGCCTCAGCCGTCGATGAAGATCGTTGCCGGCTGTTCCAGCGAATCCTTGAGCGCCTGGATCATCGAGGCGGCATCGAAGCCGTCGACGAAACGGTGATCGAATGACGACGACAGATTCATCATCAGCCGCACGGTGATCTGGCCGTCAACCACCACGGCGCGCTCGATGGCCTTGTTGATGCCGATGATGGACACCTCGGGCATGTTGATCATGGGAGTCGAGGCGACTCCGCCCAACTTCCCGAGACTGGTGATCGTGATCGTGGATCCGGTCAGTTCCTCGCGCGGCGACTTGTTGTTGCGCGCCGCTTCCGCGACACGGCGAATCTCCGCGGCGAGATCGTGCAGCGCGCGCGACTCGGCGTTGCGCACCACCGGAACCTTGAGACCCTGCGGCGTCTGCGTGGCGACGCCGACGTGCACGGCCTTGTGCTTTACGAGCACGCCGCGCGCGGTGTCGTATAACGCATTGCACTGCGGGAATTTGTCGAGCACGCGCGCCAGCGCGGCAACGATGAACGGCAGGAAGGTGAGCGGCGGCGCCGCGGCCGGGCGCCGGTCATTGAGATGTTTGCGCAAGCCTTCGAGGCGCGTGAGGTCGACTTCTTCCACGTAGGAGTACTGCGGGATGCTGCGTGCGGACTCCGTGAGACGTTCGGCGATGACGCGGCGCAGGCCGATGATCTTCACTTCTTCGGTTCCGTTGCGCGGTGCGTGCGTTTCGTTGGCGCGCGCGTTCATCGACGGCGGTGCGCCACGCGCCGCGCCCGAGGCCAGCGCGGAATCGATGTCGCCGGGTTCGATGCGGCCGGCGGGCCCGGTGCCAGTGACGGTAGTTAGATCGAGACCGGCCTCGACCGCGCGCCGGCGCGACGCCGGCGACACCATGACGCGCGCGGACTTGTGCTCGCCCGTGCCATTGCCATTGGCGGCGGCGGCAACCTGCTGCTTCTCACCTCGGGTCTTGTCGGCCGGTGGCGGCGTGGGAATCTTGGCCACTGGCTCGGCGCCCGCGGCGGCCGAGGTGGCATCGGTGTCGAACACCACGAGTTCGGAACCGACGGCGACCATGTCGCCGGGCTCACCCTGGATGGAGAGAATACGGCCGGTGACCGGCGCGGGCATTTCCACCGCGGCCTTCTCGGTCATGACTTCGCACATGACCTGATCTTCCTGCACCAGATCGCCAGGCTTCACGTGCCACGCGACCACTTCCGCCTCGACGGTGCCTTCGCCGAGATCTGGCATCTTGAATATGTAGCGGCTCATGACTCTCCCCTCATTCCTGGCCCATGGCTGCGCGCAGAGCGAGCGCCACACGGGCCTGACCGGGAAAATACTCCCATTCGAAGGCGTGCGGGTACGGGGTGTCCCAGCCGGCAACGCGCTGAATCGGCGCCTCGAGGTACCAGAAACATTCTTCCTGGATGCTGGCCGAGAGCTCCGCGCCGAAACCGGAAAACCGCGTCGCTTCGTGGGCGACCACGCATCGCCCGGTCTTTTTGACAGAAGAGCAGATCGGGTCGATATCGAGCGGCGACATGGTGCGCACGTCGATGATCTCGGCGTCGATGTTGAGTTTCTTGGCCGCCGCTTCGCACACGTACACCATGGTGCCGTAGGTGACGATGGTGACATCCTCGCCGGGCCGCACGATGTCGCACTTGCCGATCGGCACCTTGTAGTGACCTTCGGGAACGTTGCCTTTGGCGTGGGTGCTCCACGGCACCGCGGGCTTGTTAGGGTCGCCGTCGAAGGGTCCGTTGTAGATGCGCTTGGGCTCGAAGAAGATGATCGGGTCGTCGTCTTCGATTGCGGCGATGAGCAATCCCTTCGCGTCATAGGGGTTCGACGGCATCACCACCTTGATGCCGCAGATGTGCGTGAAGATCGCCTCGGGACTCTGCGAGTGCGTCTGACCGCCGCGAATGCCGCCACCGCAGGGCGCGCGGATCACCACCGGGGATGAAAAATCGCCGGCGCTGCGATAGCGGATGCGCGCCAGTTCGCTCGCGATCTGGTCCACGGCGGGATAGATGTAGTCGGCGAATTGAATTTCCGCCACGGGCTTCAGCCCGTTGACCGCCATGCCGATCGCCGTGGCGACGATACCACCTTCGGAAATCGGCGAATCGAGCACGCGTTGATCGCCGTATTTTCTCTGCAGGCCGTCGGTGACGCGGAACACGCCGCCGAAATAGCCCACGTCTTCGCCCATCACGACCACGGCGGGGTCGCGCGCCATCATCACATCCATGGCGGAGTTCAGCGCCTGGATCATGTTCATCTGCGCCATGGTCAATCTACCTTGGCCGCGAGCCCGAGCTCGGCGTTGAGTTTGATTTCCTCGGCGAGCTGTTCGCTCTGCCGGCGCAGGTTTTCCGGGAACTCCTTGTAGACGTCCTCGAACATGAGATGACGATCGAGCCGCGGACCTTCATTGAGCGCGCCGAACGACACCGCCTCCTTCCACGCGGTCACCACCTGGGCGTCGAGCTCGGCATGCAGATCCTTGTGCTGCTTCTCGCTCCACTCGCCGCGCGCGATCAGGTGATTCTTCAATCTATCCACCGGGTCGCCGAGTGGCCAGTGCTCGTAATCGTCCTTGGGCCGATAGCGTGACGGATCGTCGCTGGTCGAATGCGCGGACGCGCGATAGGTGACGAGTTCGATGAGAGTCGGACCGCCGCCGGTTCGCGCACGCTGTGCCGCCCACTGCGTGACCGAATACACCGCCAGGAAATCGTTGCCGTCGACGCGAATACCGGCGATACCGTATCCCGGACCGCGCGCCGCGAACGAACGCTGCTCGCCGCCGGCCGTGCCCTGGAACGTGGAGATGGCCCACTGGTTGTTGACGATGTTCATGATCACCGGCGCCTGGTGGACGGCGGCGAAGATGATGCCGTGATGGAAATCCGCCTCGGCGCTCGAGCCTTCACCGATCCAGGTGCAGGCGATGTGATCTTCGTTGCGGATCGCAGCGGCCATGGCCCAGCCGACCGCCTGTGGGAACTGGGTAGTCAGGTTGCCGGAGATCGAGAAGATGCGGCCGGCGTTCCAGTGATACATGACCGGCAGCTGCCGGCCCTTGCACATGTCGCGCGTGTTCGACAGCAGCTGACACATGAGTTCGACCAGCGGCTTGCCGCGCACCATGTAGATGCCCTGCTGCCGATACGACGGGAACAACATGTCGCCAGGCAGCAGCGCCATGGCCTGGGCAACCGCGACGGCCTCTTCGCCGAACGAACGCATATAGAAGGAGATCTTTCCCTGGCGCTGCGTGCGTTGCATGCGGTCGTCGAAGATGCGCGTGAGCAGCATGTGGCGCAGGCCGACCTGCAGATCCTCGGCCTCGAGCCGCGGATTCCATTGGCCGACGGCCTCGTGCTTGTCGTCGAGCACGCGCACCAGCCCGACGGACACTTCTTCCATGTCGCGCGCGCGCGCATTGACGTCGGGTTTGTTGATGGCGCCGGCGGGGGACAGCTCTACGTAGCTGAAGTCGGGCTTGTCACCCGGTCGTGTGGGCGGTTGCGGAACGTGAAGTCTTGGCATGGGGCGGATGATACCCGGAGCGACTGGGGAGGCGAATGGAGGGGTGCCGCGCGGACGCGAGCCGCCGCCGGCGGCATTCGTTGACAAGTCGTTAGGGCGGGATTCGAAAGCAGCCGTGTAGGGAGGCGGCTACGTCGTCGGCCCGCTCAGATCGGCTTCATCACCATCAGGAACAGCGCGACCAATGGCGCCGCCGTGGCGATGAATCCCCACAGGGTCCAGGACCGCGACAGCTTTTCGTAACCGGCCTGGTTCCAGGTGCCCGCCATCCCGGCTTGCACGTTCGCCAACATCTTCTTCTGCAGGGGCCCGACGAACACCGAGAACGCGACGCCGGAGATGCCGAAGAAGATCAGCGCCCATGCGATCCACTTCGTGCCGAGGACGGGCAGGTGCAGAGTGACGGCTAACAGCACGCCGGTGACGATGATGGCGATGACGCCCGGAACCGTGAACCAGCGGTCGCTGCGGATGATGCCGTCGAGCGCCTGCGCGCGCGCCGCCAGCGTGCCGAGGCGATCGGCGTGCATTTTCCAGAACACGCCGGTGATGATGTTGCCGAGAAACAGCACCACGCTAACGATGTGCAGCGCCTTCAGCAACGGGTATTGCATGTTAGTTGGACTCCCGCTTGAGCCAGGCCACGAGTCCGGCGGCATTCAAGTCGAAGTCTTTACCGAGAATACTGTCGATGACGGCGTCGCCCAGCGTGCAGCCGTGTTCCTGCAGCGACTCGTGCGCGAGCCGGCGCAGATCGAAGCGCAGGCGCGCCATGTTGTTTGGGCCCGCGACGCGCGCGATTTTCACGAACTCGTCGATGGTATCGACCATGTCGTTGGCCAGGCGCGCGCAATCGCCCACTTCGCTGTAGTGAGTGAGATAGATCTTGCGCGGGCGAAACTGCATGAGCCGGATGATCGACGCCTTGAGCTGGCCGGGATCGAACTGCGTGGGCGTGGTGGTGGGCATGATCCACGCGCCGTGCGACGTGTCGAATTCGCGGTACGAAATGCCGAAGGTATCGCCGGTGAAAATGCCGGTGGTGGCATGGTCGACGATTGCCTGGTGGTGCAGCGCATGGCCGGGCGTGTGAACGCATTCGAACGGGCGGCCCGGTAGTTCGAAGCGGGTGCCGTCCTGGGTGATGGCGATGCGCTCGCGTTCGACCGGGAGGATCTCGCCGTAAAGCTGCGAATACAGTTCTTCCCCGTACACCGCCCGCGTTCCGGCAATGAGCTTCGACGGGTCGATCATGTGCGGCGCGCCGCGCGGATGCACCACGCAGGTGGCTCGCGGCAGCGCGCGCATGAGCGCACCCGCGCCGCCGGCATGGTCCAGGTGCACGTGGGTGAGAAACAGGAAGTCGACCTGGTCGGGCGCGATCTGCAGTTGTTCGAGCGCCGCCAATATCAGCGGAACGGCCGTGTTGGGGCCGGTGTCGACGATGGCCGCGCGGCCGCCCGCGGTCACGATGTGCGCGGCATCCATTTGCGGCCGCACGTATTCCGTGTCGACGGCGGTGATGCCGTCGGCGAATGTCGTCAGTCGTGGCATGACTGCATTCATGGCTTGCGGCAACATAGCAGCATGAATCGAAAAATACTCCTGGCTCTTGGCGTGGCATTGGCCTGCATGTCGGCGCACGCCGCGGTCGAAGAACGCGGCAACCTGATCCTCGACAACATCCCGGCCGTGGATACGCCACTGACGGCGCGCCTCGATGACTACCTGAACTCGCGTGGCGCGAGCTTCGTCGACTGGCTGCCCGATGGCGGAATCCTGATAGCCACTCGGTTCGGTGACGCGGAGCAGCTGCACCGCGTGGCCATGCCGCTCGGCGCGCGCGAGCAGCTCACCTTTTATCGCGAGCCAGTCACGGTGGCTGTTTCGCCGCAATCGGCGGTGGCGGCCGGCTTCGCGTTCCTCAAGGACCAGGGCGGCAATGAAAACGCGCAGCTCTACTGGTATGAGTCGGCGTCGCGCGCCGTGCGCATGCTGACCGACGGCAAGGGCCTGTACGGCGGCGCGGTCTGGAGCCACGACGGACGACGCCTGGCGTTCCACGGCACCGGCCGTGATGGCGTGAGCTACGACCTCTTCATGGCCGAGCCCGCTAACAAGGTTCCGCCGCGCCTGGTCTACAACGGTTTCCAGAAAAACTGGCAGGTACTGGACTGGTCGCCCGACGACGCCAAACTACTGATCCTGAATTTCGTCTCGGCCAACGAAGCACACCTGTTCATGCTTGACATCGCCAGTGCGGCGCTCACGCCGGTTGCCGAGAGCGACGGCATCGCGAGCATCACGGACGCGAAGTTCACGCCCGACGGCCGCGGGGTCTACCTCATCACCAATCGCGACAGCGAATTCCAGCAATTGCGGCGCGTGGACCTGGTCACGGGCGCATCGGAAACGCTCACCGGCCACATTCCCTGGGACATCGAGAGCTTCGCGCGCACCGATGACGGCCAATACCTCGCCTGGGTGGCGAACGTCGATGGCGGAAGCCGCCTCACGGTCGTCAACGTGGCCAACCGCACCGAGAGCCTGCCGCCGCTGCCCGACGGGCGCATCGGCCACATCGCTTTCGACCGCACCGGCAAGAAGCTGGCCCTGTCGCTCGAAAGCCCGCAATCGCCGCGCGACGTGTTCGTGCTGGAAGTGGAGCACAACGCGCTGGTGCGTTACACGCGCAGTGAAGCCGGCCCGCTCGATCCGCTGCAATACTCACCGGCCGAACTGATTCGCTTTCCCACGTTCGACCGGGAGCGCGGCAAGTTCCGCGAGATCCCCGCGTTCGTCTTTCGGCCGCGCACCACAGGGCCGCACCCGGTCTATGTCGACATACACGGCGGCCCCGAATCGCAGTACACGCCGGGATTCACGCCTTTCTACCAATTCCTGGTGCGCGAACTCGGGTTTACGGTGATCGCCCCCAACGTGCGCGGCTCGTCGGGCTACGGCAAAACTTTCCTGAACCTCGACAATGGCGAGGACCGCGAGGATGCGGTCAAGGACGTCGGCGCGCTGCTGGTGTGGATCGGGCTGCAGAAGGATCTGGATGCGAAGAACGTATTCGTCGCCGGCGGTTCGTACGGCGGCTATATGTCGCTGGCCTCGATGGTGAATTTCAGCGATCGCCTGCGCGGCGGCATCGACGTGGTGGGCATCTCGAATTTCGTGACCTTCCTCGAGAGCACCTCGGCCTACCGGCGCGACTTGCGCCGCCCGGAGTATGGCGATGAACGCCTGCCGCGCATGCGCGCCTATCTACAGAGGATTTCGCCGCTCACCAGCGCGGCGCGCATATCGAAGCCGTTACTGGTGGTGCAGGGGCTCAACGACCCGCGAGTGCCGGCCACCGAATCGCAGCAGATGGTGGCGAAGATCCGCGCGCGCGGCGGCGAGGTCTGGTATCTCGCGGCCAGGGACGAAGGCCACGGGTTCAAGAAGAAGGCCAACCGCGACTTCTACCAGCGGACCATCGTCACGTTCCTGGAGAAGCAGCTCACCGTGAAGTAGTCAGTTGCTGGAGAAGAAAAACTTCTTCTTCGGAACGACCGAAAGCGATGGCTCCTGGCCCGAGTAGTAGGCCGCGAGCTGCTCGATGTCATCTTTGGTGAGCGTGGCGGCCATGCCGACCATGATGGCGTTCTTGCGGCCACCAAGCTTGTAGTCGTGCAACGCACGTTCGAGGTAGTCGCGATGCTGGCCGGCGATGGTCGGATAGTCGGCGGTGATGCCGACGCCATTGGTGCCATGGCAGGCGAGACAGACTTCGGTGGCCTTGGGCCGCGCCGTGGCGGGCACGTCGTTCTTCGACGCTGTCAGAACTTCCGGGCCCGACAGGTACGCGGCCACATCGGCCATGTCCTGCTCGCTTAGCGACGAAGCCTGCGAATGCATGGTGCCGTGCGACCGTTCGCCACTCTTGTACGCCTTGAGCGCGGCGAGCAGGTATTCCGGACGCTGGCCATGCAGCTTGGGCACCGAATAGGTGGGATAGACGTTCTTGTAGTTAGGAATCGCGTGGCAGCCGTTGCAGGTGTAGGCCAGGGCCTTGCCGCGCTTGGCGTCGCCGGACGGCGCCTGGGCCTGGGCCGCAAGCGGCGCGAGGAGTAACAACAGACCTAAAATGCGCAATGCCATGACTGATATAGATTCCCGGGCTCCCAAAAACAGGCCGCGATATTAAGGACTTGGGCGCGCAATTGCCACCGGGCACAATCGCACCACTTTGATAGCACTCATCCAAAGGGTCAGCACAGCTTCGGTGGAAGTCGAAGGCCGCATCGTGGGCAAAATCGGTCGTGGCATCCTGGCGCTCATCGGGATCGAGCGCGGTGACGATCTGAAGGCCGCCGAACGCCTGCTCGAGCGAATTCTTGGCTATCGGATCTTCGAAGACGCGGCCGGGCGCATGAACGACTCGCTGCGCGACGTCGCCGGCGGCTTGCTGCTCGTTCCGCAATTCACGCTCGCCGCGGAGACGCATAAAGGTACGCGCCCCGGATTCAGCAGCGCGGCGGCTCCCGCGGCAGCGCGCACGCTGTTCGCCGAGCTTGAAACGCTGGCCCGCGCCCGCCACTCCGAAGTCGCCAGGGGCGAGTTCGGCGCGCACATGCGGGTCTCGCTCGTGAACGACGGTCCGGTCACTTTCTGGCTCAGAATGGCCCCGGATGACAAAGAGTTAACCATCGAGCCCCGGACGTGATGGGAGTCTCGCCCCGGCCGAACTTTCTTAGGTTCGGCGGCTCTGTTGACTTATCATCCCCACACTTAAATATCGTCATTTTTCGGGGCGTTCTCGCGCCCCCAGGAGCGGCTCATGGGCCCCATTGGTTTCAAAGAACTCGTCGTCATCCTTGTCGTCGTGCTGCTGATTTTCGGAGCCAAGAAGCTCAAGACCATCGGTTCGGACTTGGGCTCCGCAGTGCGCGGTTTCAAGAAGTCGATGAACGAGGGCGATCAGGAAGAGTCGGTCAAGCAGCTCAAGGCCGATGCCGAATTTTCCGAGGCCGAGAAAGCCAGGAACGCGGAAAAGAGCGAGACCAAGGTCTAACGCGCGGCGCTCTCGCCGTCGCTGTTCGCTCCCGACCACCGCCGCGCCGCGGAGCACTCAATGTTTGAGGTTGGATTCACCGAACTGCTGCTGATCTTCGCGCTCTCGCTAGTCGTGCTGGGGCCGGAGAAGCTGCCCAAACTCGCCCAGCAGGTGGGCCGATGGGTCGGCCGCGCTCGCGCCATGGCGCGGCAATTCCGCGATCAGCTCGAGGAAGAAGCGCACAACCTCGAAACCCAGGTGAACATCGATCCGGGCCTGGATACCTCGCTCGATCCAAAACCCGCGGCGTCCGCACCTCCGCCGCCCCCGGCCACGCAGCCGGTCGAGCCGGAAGAAAACTTCTACCCACCCGATCATCACATGCACCCGGATCAGCGCGCCGCCGCGTCCGCGACACCCCCGGCCACCGACACCGCCGCCGCCACTCCAGATACCGGCGGGCAGGCCGAACTCGACCTAACTAGTTCGCGCGACGACGAACCGCGCCGCGCGCCGTGAGCGAGGAAAAGAAGAGGGAAGACCTCGCCGAAGGTACGCTGATGTCGCACCTTCTCGAGCTGCGCGACCGGCTCATGAAGGCGATGCTCGCGCTGCTGGTGGCGTTCGTGCCGGCCGCCATCTACGCCAACGAGCTGTTCACACTGGTCGCACGGCCGCTGCTCGCCAAACTACCCAACGGCACCACGCTCATCGCCACCAGCGTCACCTCGCCGTTCATGACGCCGTTCAAGGTGGCGTTCTTCGTGTCGTTGTTCGCGGCCATGCCGGTGGTCATCTACCAGATCTGGGCATTCGTCGCGCCCGGCCTCTACCGGCGCGAGAAGCGCTTCGCCGTGCCGCTGCTGGTGTCGTCGGTGCTGCTGTTCTACGTGGGCGTGGTGTTTGCCTACATCGTGGTGTTCCCGCTGATGTTCAGCTACCTGGTCGGCACCGCGCCCGAGGGCGTGAAGTACATCCCCGACATGACCAGCTATCTCGATTTCGTGCTCACCATGTTCTTCGCCTTCGGCATCGCCTTCGAGGTGCCGGTGGCCGTGGTGCTGCTGGTGCTCACCGGCATCGTGCAGGTCGAGAGCCTGTCCAAACATCGTGGCTACGTGATCATCGGCATATTCGTGGTGGCCGCGATCCTCACTCCTCCGGATGCGATTTCACAATGCATCATGGCCATCCCGATGTACTTCCTCTACGAAGGCGGGCTGGTCATGGCACGCGTCATGCAAAAGATGCGGCGCGAAGCGGCCGAGGCCGCCGAGAAGGAAGAAGCCGAGGCGAAATAGCGCCTTTGCGGCGCGCCACACCGTTGGCGCTGTAAATAAAGCCACCCCGATGCGGTACGACGACCGGGGCACGCGCCGCGTGCCTTGCTGGCGCTGGTGCGCTTGAGTCAGACTCGGCGCCATCGCGGCGCAACAGCGCCCACAAAAATTCGGGGCAATAAGAATGAACGATCCGTCTTCGCCGGCCATCGTATCGGCGGACCCTGGCAAGCAGTTTTTCGGACATCCACGCGGGCTGGTCACCTGTTTCCTGGTGGAGTTCTTCGAGCGGTTCACCTACTACGGCATGCGCACCATGCTGCTGCCGTTCCTGACGGCGGCCACGGTTGCCAGCAATCCGGGGTTCGCGCTCACCGGCACCGAGGCGGGCGCCATGTACGCGCTGTTCGCCGGCGGCGCCTATCTGCTGGCCATCCCGGGCGGCTGGATCGCCGACCAGCTCATCGGACAACGCAAGGCCATCTTCATTGGTGGCCTGTTCATCGCCGGCGGCAATTTCATGCTCGCCATCCCCGCCGCCCCGCCACTGTTCTACGCGGGCATATTCGTCATGGTCGTCGGCATCGGGTTGCTGAAGCCCAATGTGTCCTCGGTCGTCGGCGCCTTGTACGAGGGTCAGCCGGGCCCGCGACGCGACGCCGGATTCTCGATCTTCTACATGGGCATCAACCTTGGCGCGTTCGTCGGGCCCCTGCTCGCGGCCGGCTTGTTAGGCGAGAAGATCAACTGGCGCCTCGGGTTCGCCACCTGCGGTGTGGCCACCTTGTTAGGTACGCTCTACTTCATCTTCTCGCAGCGCTATCTCGGCACCGCGGGGCTGGCTCCCAGGGACGTATCGCCCGCCGCGCGCAAGCGAACCTGGACCATCATCATCGCCATTGGCGTGGCCGCCGCGGCGCTCGCGGTCGGCCTGTTCGCCCGCGGTGATCCGCCGACCAAGGAACATCTCGCCATGGGGCTGTTCGTCGGCCAGGTGGCGCTGGCGGTCGCATTCTTCGGCTACGTACTGTTTTTCGGCGGCCTGGACAGCGCAGCGCGCAAGCGCGTCGGCGTCATCGTCGTGTTCTTCTTCTGCGCCGTCCTGTTCTGGGGCGGCTTCGAACAACAGGGCACCACGTTCAACACGTTCGCGTTCGAGTACACGGACCGCTCGGCGCTCGGCAGCTGGTTCGCGGACGGTCAGCACCCGGGCTCGTGGTACCAGTCTGCCAACCCGTGGTTCATCATCATCTTCGCGCCGGTGTTCGCCTGGTTCTGGGTGTGGCTCGGCGTGCGCAATCTGAACCCCTCCGCACCGCTCAAGATGGGCGTCGGTTTGCTCTTCCTCGGCGTCGGATTCCTGGTGATGATCTTCGCAGCCAAACTGGTGGTTTCCACCGGCGGCAAGGTCGGCCCCATCTGGCTGCTGCTGGCCTATCTATTCCACACCTTCGGCGAGCTGTGCCTGTCGCCGGTGGGCCTGTCGAACGTCACCAAGCTCGCGCCGCAGAAATTCGTGAGCCGCATGATGGGTACCTGGTTCCTCGGTACCGCGATCGGCAATACCATCGCCGGTATCGTCGGTGGACAATTCGCGGAAGCGAAAGCCGACCAGATGCCGCAGATCTTCCTGGTCATGACGCTCATCGGCGCCGGAACCGGCGTATTCATTCTTCTGCTGTCGCGCAGCCTGCGCGGCTGGATCGGAGACCGCACATGAGCTCAGCCAACTACCTGCGCGGCGCTGCCGCGACGATCGCCGCCACCTGCCTGCTCGCCGCCTGCAGCAAGGGCACCACGCCGCCGCCCAAAGTCGACGGCTCCGACTTCGTCGCCCGGGTGAATGAGGACCTCATCGACCTGAACCACGAGTCGAACGCCGCTGGCTGGACCCAGGCCACCGACATCACGACCGACACGCAGTACCTGAATGCGCGCGCCACCGATCGCTACCTGGAGTTCTTCAGCCGCAAGGCCGGCGAGGCCAAGGTTTACGAGAAGGACAAACTCGACGCTTCCACTCGGATCAGTAGCATTCGGCTCGTTGATGCTCATCAAGCTCGGCGTGAGCGCCCCGGCGCCGGCCGACGCCGCCAAACGCAAGGAACTCGCCGGGCTCACGACCGAGCTCGACGCGATGTACGGCGAAGGCAAGTTCTGCCCGCCGGGCACGAACAAGGATGGCAGGAAGGCCGACTGCAAAAACCTCGATGAACTCAGCGAGATCATCGCCACCAGCCGCAACTACCAGGAGCTCACCGACGCCTGGGCCGGCTGGCATTCCATCGCCAGGCCGATGCGGCCGAAGTACCAGCGCTTCGTCGAGCTCGCCAACGAGGGTGCGAAGGAACTGGGCTTCGACGATGTCGGCGCGCTGTGGCGGGCGGGTTACGACATGCCGGCCGCGGACTTCGAAAAGGAAGCCGACCGCCTCTGGGGCCAAGTCGAGCCGCTCTACAAGGGACTGCACTGCTATGCGCGCACGCGTCTGCAGCAGCGCTACGGCAAGGACAAGGTGCCCGACGGCAAGCCCATCCCCGCGCACTTGTTAGGCAACATGTGGGCGCAGCAGTGGAACCGCGTCTACGACGACCTGCTCAAGCCATATCCGGCGGCCAGCATCGAGTCCGCCGATCGCATGCTGCAGAAGGACAAGTGGGATGCGGTCAGGATGACCAAGTCGGCCGAGAGCTTCTACACCTCGATCGGTTTTCCGGCGCTGCCGCAGACTTTCTGGGAACGCTCGATGCTCACGCGGCCGCGCGATCGTGAAGTGGTTTGCCACGCCAGCGCCTGGCAGATCGACAACCAGGGCGACGTGCGCATCAAGATGTGCATGAGGCCCAACGAAGAAGACCTGTTCACCATCTACCACGAGCTCGGCCATGTCTATTACTACATGTGGTACAAGGCCCAGCCGCAGCTGTTCCAGAGTGGCGCCCACGATGGCTTCCACGAAGCCATCGGCGATGCCATCAACCTCTCGGTGACCCCAGCCTATCTACGCAAGATCGGCCTGGTCGGCGACGTTGCCCCATCACAAGAAGCCGTCATCAATCAGCAGATGAAGATGGCGCTCGACAAGATCGCGTTCCTGCCGTTCGGCAAGCTCATCGATCAATGGCGCTGGGGCGTCTTCAGCGGCCGGATCAAGCCCGCCGACTACAACAAGGCGTGGTGGGAGCTGCGCGAGAAATACCAGGGCGTCTCGCCGCCGCTGGCGCGCAGCGAGGAAGATTTCGATCCGGGCGCGAAATATCACATTCCCGGCAACACGCCGTACACGCGCTATTTCCTGTCCTTCATCCTGCAGTTCCAGTTCCACAAGGCGCTGTGCGATGCATCGGGGTTCAAAGGTCCGCTGAACGAATGCTCCATCTTCGGCAGCACCGAGGCGGGCAAGAAATACGGCGCCATGCTCACCCGGGGCGCGAGCCAGCCGTGGCAGGACACCATGCAGGAACTGACCGGTACGCGTGCCATGGACGCCTCCGCCATCATCGACTACTTCAAGCCGCTCGAAGGCTGGCTCGAGGAACAGAACAAGGGCCAGTCCTGCGGCTGGGATTGAGGGAGTAGCTAGATGAATACGAATGTGGCAACCGCGCCGCAGCTGACTGCGCGCGCCATCATCCTGGCGGTGGTCCTGGCGGTGATCCTCGCCGCGGCCAACACCTATCTCGGTCTGTTCGCCGGCATGACCATCGCCTCGGCGATTCCGGCGGCGGTGGTCTCGATGGCCGTGCTGCGCGCGCTCGGCGGCGGCGGCATCCTCGAGAACAACATCGTGCAGACCGGCGCATCGGCCGGCACGTCAATCGCCTCGGGCGTCATCTTCACCGTGCCGGCGCTGGTGTTGATGGGCTACTGGCCGGACTTCAAGTACTGGTGGGTGCTGGCCATCGCCGGGCTCGGTGGATTGTTAGGCGTGCTGTTCTCGGTGCCGCTGCGCCGTTCGCTGATCGTCGATCAGCAGATGGCGTTCCCCGAAGGCAAGGCGGCCGCCGAAGTGCTGCGCGCCGGCGAAAATCCGTCCCAGGGCGTCAGGATCCTCGGCATTTCGGCGCTGGTGGGCGGCGTCGGCAAGATCATCGCCGCGAGCGGCCTGCGCTTCATTCCCGACAGCGCGCTCGCCAGCGGCTTCATCGGCAAATTCCTCGGCTACATGGGCACCAACATCTCGCCCGCCTTGCTAGGCGTCGGCTACATCGTCGGGCTCAACATCGGCGTGGTCGTGGTTTCCGGCAGCATCCTCTCGTACAACATCGCGATTCCAATTTTCCATGCGTACTTCCTGCCGCAGAATCCGGAACTTGCCGCGGCCATTGCCAATGCCTGCCAGGGTCTTGCCAACGCCGATTGCGCGGAAGTTTCGGCGCAGATGCTGCGCGGCGCGCAGGTCCGCTACCTGGGTGTCGGTGCAATGCTGGTCGGCGGCCTGTGGGCGCTGATCAGCCTGCGTCATTCGATCGTGTCGGGCGTGAAGAGCGGCCTCGCTGCGACTCGGGCCGGCAGCGATGCGCTCGTGGCGCACACCGATCGCGACCTCCCGATGAAGTGGGTGCTCGTCGGTATCGTCGCTTTCACCATTCCGCTCGCGGTTCTGTACACCAGTATCGTCGGTAGCGTCGGGGTGGGCGCCGCCATGTCGGTCATCATGGTGGTTGCGGGTTTCCTGTTCTGTTCCGTGTCGGCGTACATGGCGGGCCTGGTGGGTTCCTCCAACAACCCAGTGTCGGGTATCACGATCGCCACCATCCTGTTCGCGTCGCTGGTGTTGTTGGGCTTCCTCGGCAAGGACTCGGCCATTGGCCCGGTGGCGGCCGTGATGATCGGCGCCGTCGTGTGCTGCGCCGCCTGCGTCGCCGGCGACAACCTGCAGGATCTGAAAGCCGGCTACATCGTCGGCGCCACGCCGTGGAAGCAGCAGCTCATGCTGGCCATCGGCTCGGTATCGTGCGCGTTGATCATGGCCCCGACTCTGAACATGCTCGCGCACAGCTATGGCATCGGCCCGCGCAGTGCCGAACATCCACTGTCGCTCGAGGCCGCGCAGGCCAACCTCATGGCCTCGGTCGCCAAGGGTTTGTTCGGCGGCCACCTGCCCTGGGGAATGATCGCCATCGGCGCGTTGATCGGCGTCGCGATCATCTGCCTCGACCAGTTCCTGAAATCGCGCGGCGCCAAATTTCGCGTGCCCGTGCTGGCGGCGGCGATCGGCATCTATCTTCCGCTCGAGACCATGGTGCCGATCTTCCTGGGTGGTTTGCTCAATCACCTGGTGACCCGCACCTTCGGCAAAGGCCTGTCCGACGAGGAGATCGAGAGGCGCAACCAGACCGGGACCTTGTTCGCCGCCGGTCTCATCACCGGCGAGGCACTCATGGGCATCGCCATCGGCGCCGCGATCTACAAGACGGACAATCCGGAAGTCCTGGCGCTGCCGGAAGGGATGCGGATCGGTGGATCGTCGGGTGAGTGGGTGGGCCTGGTGATCCTCGGTGCCATCGGCTACTGGATGTACCGGGTCGGCAAGCGCCGGACCAACTGACGCGTTGTGAACGGTCCCTCGCGTCGCCTGAAGCTCATCCTCTGCTTCGCGGCGGTTTATCTCATCTGGGGCTCCACCTACCTGGTGGCGAGCATCGGCGTGCACGTCATGCCGCCGATCCTGTTCGGCGGCATCCGTTTCATCTGCGCCGGGATCCTGCTCGGCGTCACCGCGCTTGCGATGGGCAAACGATTCCCGCTCGACGCCACCGAGTGGCGTCACCTGTTCATCGTCGCGGTGGGCAGCGTGCTGATTCCGAATGGATTCACGAACTGGGCCATGCAGACCGTGGCCTCGAACCAGACCGCGATTCTCAACGTCTCGGCGGCGCTGTGGATCGCGTTGTTCGCAACCCGGGGGCGGCGCGCGCACGCGCTCGACAAGCTTACGGTGATCGGACTGGTCATCGGCTTCGGCGGCGCGGTCCTGATCGTCTGGCCGCGCGGCAGCCTCGACACGAACCACTTCGGCATGCAGCTGCTGATCCTCGCCGGTGTGTTCGTCTGGTCGGCGACCACCGTCTATATCCGCAACGTTCACTCGAAGCTCGACCTGCTGGCCTTCTCGGCGATGCAGATGTTGTTAGGCGGCTTCATGATGACCGGCGTCGGTCTGGCACTCGGCGAAGCGGCGCAGTGGCAATGGTCATCTAAGGGCCTGACCGCCATGGCCTACCTGACCGTCGCCAGCTCGTGCGTGGCGTATACGGCGTTTTCGTGGCTGGCGCGTAACACCACGCCGGCGCTGGTCGGCACCTACAGTTACGTGAATCCGGCGATCGCCGCGATCCTCGGCTGGTGGTTCCTGCACGAAACGCTGGGCGCGAACCAGCTCATTGGTATGGCCATCATGTTCGTCGGCGTGGCGCTGGTGAGCTGGCCGCAGAACGACGGCCAGCAAGGCGCGAAGCGCCTCGATGAAGATCAGCAAAAAGATCCGTCGACCGCCGGCTGTGGGTAGTTAGCGGCCGGGGGTGCGCGCGTTGCCCCCGCCGGATGCGAGGTCCGGCCCCTTTTGCTAGCAAATGGGGTCTGACCCCATTTAATCTCGCTTGGCGCGGATGACTTCCACGCGGCCGCGCGAACCGATGAACCAGGACGCGATCCAGCTCACCAGGCTGACGACGATCGAGCCGCCGACCGCGGTCCAGAAACCGTGGATGTGAAATCCTGGCAGCAGCAGCGCCACCAGCCCGAGCATGGCGGCGTTGATGACCAGCAGGAACAGGCCCACGGTCAGCAGCAGCGCCGGCAACGACAGCACCACGGCGATGGGCCGCACGATGGCGTTCACCACGCCTAACAACAATCCGGCGAAGATGAGCGTGAGCGGCGTATCGATGACGATGCCGTCGAACATTTCGGTTGCCGCCCAGAGTCCGAGCGCGGCGAAGAGGCCACGCAAAATGAAACCCGCCATGACTCAATACCTCGGTGTTGGCTGTTCCTTGTCCAGACCCTTCTCGAGAAAGACCTTGAGCCGGGTCAGCGCCAGCTCCCAATGGCGGCGCTTGGACAGATAGTACGTCACCCAGCTCTGGACGGAAGGGACTCCGCTGCTCAGGAGCCGCACCACCGTGCCGGCCGCGGCGCGTTCGAACAGGAAGTCTTCGACGATGACCGCGTCGGCGGTGGGCATGCCGGGCGTCGGCAACAGGATCAGTCGCATGCGCTGCGGCGTCACCAGCACATCGATGTGCGCGTCGAGTTCCACGCCGCCGCCGAACATCACGTGCAGCCGCCCCTTCTCGCGCGGAGTGATGGTGGCGCCGGCGACGGTCCAGCGCGCGAGCAGGCGGCTGTCGGTGAAGGCGCGCCACACGCGTTCCACCGGCGCGGCGATGTCGACGCGATGGGCAAAACTGCGGTAGGCGGCGCTCACTTCTTCAAAGCTTCCTTGAATGCCACCCAGGCCATCGGCAACACGGAAACCAGCACGATGCCGATGGTTACGAAGCCGAAATTGTTCTTGATGACCGGCAGATTGCCGAAGAAGAAGCCTGCCCAGACGAGCACCAGCACCCAGATCAGCGCGCCCAGGATGTTGTATCCCTGGAAGCGCGCGTAGGGCATGCGCGCGATACCGGCCACGAATGGCACGCAGGTGCGCACCACCGGCACGAAGCGCGCCAGCACCAGGGTCATCGAACCGTGCCGTGCGAAGAAGCCTTCCGTGCGCCGCAGGTATTCGACCTTGAGAAACCGGTACTTGCCGCTGAAAGCCGGCGGCCCTATCCAGCGGCCGATGTGGTAGTTAGTTGTGTTGCCGGCGACGGCGGCGAAGATCAGCGTTACGCAGACCAGCGGCGCCGTCAACGTGCCGCTGGTGTCCACCGCGGAGAGCGCGCCGGCGGCGAACAGCAAGGCGTCGCCGGGCAGGAACGGCGTGATCACGAACCCCGTTTCGGCGAACACGATGGCGAACAGGATGAAATAGACCCATAAACCGTAGTCACGCAGCAGCTCGACGAGGTGCGAGTCGAGGTGCAGGACGACGTCCATCAACCAATGGATCAGCTCCATGCAAGCATCATTTCCACGGCGTGCTGGCGGCACTGGCCGTCATGCCTGCGGCAGCCGATTTGGGCTTGTGTCCCTTGAGCATCTCGAGCGCCGCGTGGATGCCGGGATCGCGCGCACTCAAAGTCTGGCGCACGCGCGCATCGTCGAGATCGAGTGGCACTCCGTCGACATTTTCCAGCAGCCTATCCGGATCGATGCCGCGTCCCTGGATGGAGCGGCCCGAAGGCGTGAAGTATCTCGAGGTCGTGAGCTTCATGGCGCGCCCCGCGCTCAGCGGCATGACCGTCTGCACCGAGCCCTTGCCGAAGGTGCGCCGGCCTAACAACAGCGCGCGGTGATGATCCTGCAGCGCGCCGGCAAGAATTTCCGCGGCCGACGCGGTGGAGCCGTTCACCAGCACCACCACGGGCACTCCGGGAAGAACCTCCCCTGGTGTCGCTTCCATGGTGAACCGCGCCGCCGGGGTGCGGCCGTCGGCGGTGACGATCAACCCGCTTTCGAGCAGCTGGTCGGCGACTTCGACGGCCGACTCGAGCACACCGCCCGGGTTGTTGCGCAGGTCGAGCACCACGCCACGCGGCTTCGCGTTCATGTCGCGGCGCAGGCGCGCGATGCCAGTGGTGAAATCTTCGGCGGTGGTGTCACTGAACGCAGTGATGCGCGCATACACGAAGTTGCCGTCCACCCGCGTCATCGCCACGCTGTGTACGTCGACCTGCGCGCGTTCGACGGTGAATTCCAACGGCAGCGTCTGACCGACGCGCAACACCGCGAGCTTCACGGTGGAACCACGCGGGCCGCGCATGCGCGCCATCGCGGCGTCGAGGTCGGTACCGACCGGCGTGTCGTCGATGGCGGCGATCATGTCGCCGCTCTGAATGCCTGCGGTGGCCGCGGGCGAGTCGCGGAACGGCCGCACCACGCGCAACGCGCGATCCGCGGTCGACACTTCGATGCCGATACCCGCATAGGTGCCGGCCGTGCTCACGCGCAGATCTGCGTATTCCTCGGCATCCAGATAAGAAGAATACGGATCGAGACCGCCGACCAGTCCGCGCAGCGCGTCATCGACCAGCTCGGGGTGCGAAACGGAGTCCACGTACTCGCGCTGCACGCGGTCGATGACTTCGTTGAGCTGCGCGGATTCGGCGGCGCTGAGCGGTGATTTCGCGGGGTTGCCAATGGTGGCTTTCGCCGCCTGCACTGGCGCGGCATCCCGGTGCGCGAACATGCCGCCGAGCGCGATCAGCAGGCCAAGCACGATGCCTAGAGCCAGAAACTTCATGGACACGAATCCTAACTCAAATTAATGAGTTAGCTCAGCTGGCGTGCGCCTGGCTCTCGTCGATCAGGAATGCACCCGGGGTCGCGGCCGCGAGTACCGGCAAAACGTCGAGCACTTCCTGCACGGGCACCGGCCTTGCGATCGCGAAACCCTGGCCGTAGTCGACGCCGAGGGTCCGCACGCGCGCGCGAATCTCCTCGGTCTCCACGTATTCGGCCACGGTGGTGATGTTCATGGCGCGCGCCAGTTGGGCGATGGCGCGCACCATCGATTCAGCGCGTTCGTCCTTGAGGATGTCGCGCACGAAGCTGCCGTCGATCTTGAGCATGGACACCGGCATGGACCGCAGATAGGACAACGACGAAAGGCCGGTGCCGAAATCGTCGAGCGCCACGCCGCAGCCAAGCTTGCGCAGCCGCGACATGAGTGCCTGTGCATCTTTCATGCTGGCAACGGCGGCGCTCTCGGTGAGCTCGAAGCAGAACACGGCCGGGTTGATGCGGCTGTTTTCGATGCTGCGGATCACGTAGTCGGGGAATTCTTCGTCGGTGAGCGACTGCCCGGAAAAGTTGATGGTGAACACCACCGGAACATTCGCCAACAGCTCGCGGCGCGGCCGCAGCAACTCGATGACCGTCGAGATAACCCACCGATCGATGGTCGGCATCATCTGATAGCGCAGCGCGGCCGAGAGGAAACGGTCCGGCCCGATGGTGTTGCCCTCTGTATCGAGCATGCGCAGCAGTAGTTCGTAGTGCGGCTTCGCATGAACGTCGTCGACGAACGGCACGATCATCTGCGCTTCGAGCCGCAGGCGGTTTTCCGCGAGCGCGGCGCGCACGTCGGTGGCCACGTTGATGTCGGTGAACCGCCGGATGATGCTGACGTCGTTTTCCTGGAAGGACTCGAGGCGGTTGCGGCCACGATCCTTGGCTGCCTTGCAGGCCGACTCGGCTTCGGCGAGCGAGCGGCCGAGATCACCGTCGCGGCCGCTGTAAGGCGTGACCCCGAGGCTGATGGACAGGCGGAAGCGCGCATCGACGCCGACCGTGTGCAGGCGCGTGACGCCTTCGCGCAGACCTTCACCGAACATCGCGGCCTCGTCGATGTCTGAAGGCATGCAAACCGCGAAACGATCGCCGGAGATGCGCGCCGCCACGGAATTCGTCGGCAGATGCTTGCGCAGCAGCTCGCCGATCTGGGCGATGGCCTGGTCGCCCACGTGCATGCCGAAGTTTTCATTGATGACGTGCAATTCGTCGATGTCGACGTACAGCAGGCTCCAGCGTTGGCCGCGCGGATCGCCTTCGCTGAGCATGAGCTTGACGCGCTGCTCGAGCGCGGCACGCGTCAGGAGTCCGGACAGCGTGTCGTAACTGGTCTCGATGCTGGCCGCGACACGGCGCGCCAGCAGGTCGGCGAGGTGAACGTCGCGACCGACGAATTCCGGTGCCTCGAGTTTGCGGAACAGCGCGAGCACGCCCGAGGTGCGTCCGCTGCCCTGGCGCAGCGGACAGGCGAGAATGCGATACGGGATCGCCACCTGTCCGGCCTGCGTTGCGATCCTATTGATGACCAGCGGGTCGTGGCGTGTCTGCGTGATCGCCAACAATTGTTTCTGCGTGCGCTTGAGAATGCTGACGTCCCCGTTTTCCGGATAAGTCAGCACCAGGCCCTTGTCGGGCACGACGATACCGGCAAGCACGCACTTCAGGTGCCCGGCCGCATTGGCGAGCAGGCTCTCCAGATCGTCGGAACCGCCGGCCTGCGGATGGCTGCCGGTCACCGACAGAAGAAGCTCGAGGTCCTTGTCGCGCGCTTCCAGCGACTCGTTGAGCATGTCGATGTTGGCGCGCGCCAGCAGGTCGCGGCGCAGCAGCTCTAGCGCCGGTTTCAGGTGATCGTGCACATACGAGAACGGCAGCACGTCGGAATCGGCCCTGAGCCGATTGCAGACCACGGCGACGATCGCGGCCACGTTGGTGGCCCCATCACGCAGCCAGAATAGATAGGCCGGCACTTCGTCGGGCAGGGAACAGTGCTGGCCGTCGCCTTCGGCCTTTTTCCCGAGCGGGCCTTCGAGGTGCGCGATCGCCTGCAGCACCAGCGCGAACAGATCCGGATTGGTACTGGCGGCACTGCCCCAAAGCAACTTGCCGGTGTTGTCGAACAGGCCCACGGACGCTGCCCGCGGCAGTAGCGAGCGCACCAGCTGCGCATACGGTTCCATGGAGTTTTCGAAGGACATCAGCCCGGGACCATCGCCGAATTGAAATCGTAGGACGTTGATGAAGTTGGCGTTTTCGGCGGGTCCGCCCCTAGGGCGCCGCGCTTTTGAACCAGGGCCGGGGATCGATGGGCCGGCCGGCCTTGCGAATTTCGAAGTAGAGGGCGGGGGTCGAGCGGCCGCCCGAATCGCCGACGGTCGCGATGGTGTCCCCGGCCGTCACCCGTTCGCCGACTTCTTTGTAGAGCCGCTCGTTGTGGCCATAGAGGCTCAGGTACCCGTCGCCGTGATCGATGATGGTCAGCAATCCCAGGCCCGAGAGCCAGTCGGCATAGACCACGCGGCCGTGATACACGGCCCGCACCGGCGTCCCCTGCGATCCCGACAGCAACACGCCGTCCCATTTGACGCCGCCAGCGCGCGTCTGCCCGAACGATGCCAGCAGCTTGCCAGCCACGGGCCAGGACAACTTGCCGCGCAGCTTCGCGAACGCGTCCTTGCTGTCGGTCGGGAATTTGTCGATGCGTTCGAGAGCGCGCCGCAACTCGCGGACCAGCTTTTCGAGGCCGCCCTGCTGATCCTTGAGGCGTTCGAGCTCTTTGGCGCGGTTCTTCGACTCGGCTTCGAGCGACACCAGTGCGCGGCCGCGCCGTTGGCGTGCCGACTGCAGCTTCGACAACTCGCCTTGGCGCTGTTCCTCGAGCGCGACAAGTCTCGCTTCTTCCTCGGCCAGTCCCGCGTCGATCGTCGCGAGCTCGGCCAGGTGGGAGTTGATGGCGGCAATCTGGCCGGCGCGCGCCCGGCCGAAATACTGGTAATACGTGAGCACGCGGCCGGTCTCGGCCGGATCGCGCTGATTGAGCAGTAGTTTGATCGGCTCCTGCCGGCCGATCATCGAAGCCGCGCGGATCTGTCCGGCGAGCGCCGCGCGGCGTTCGCCGAGCGCGGATTCTTGGTCTCGGCGCTGCACCGCGAGCTCGGCCCGCCTGGCCGTGTGCACTGCGCGTTCGCGCTTGAGCTTGTCGAGCTCACCGCGCGCGCCGCTCACGGTCTGCTCGGATTCTTGGAGTTCTTGCGCGAGCTGGTCGCGCCGCCCCGCATCACGCTCGAGGTCGGCGCGAACCTTGTCGATCTGGGTTCGAACCGCCTTGAGGTCGGCCTCGGCGCGGGCCGGGTCCGGGGTCTCGGCGGCATTCGCCCCTGCGGGTAAAACCAGCAGGGGGCACAGCATGAGAAGCCCGCAAAGCGCCCGGCCGTTGAATTTCATGGTCATATTCTAAAGACCGCCGACGCTGAAAATCGGCGAAAACATGGGGTGCCGCTATAATGCGCTCCCTTTTTCGCGACCCCGGACCCGAAGGACTCATGGAACGCCTGATGGAATACGTGACGCATCATCCCTTGCTGGCGGCAGCCACCGTGCTCGCGCTGGTGGTGGTGGTCATCTATGAATCCCGTGTTAGCGCGTCCGGGTTCGCCGCGATATCGTCGCAGGATCTCATTCGTCTCATGAACCAGGGCGCACTGGTGCTGGACATCCGCAAGCCGGAGGAGTTCGCCGCGGGACACGTGAACGGCGCCAAACAGCTGCCGTCCGACCAGATCCTCAGCGCTGGCGAGAATTTCAAGCGCTTCAAGGAAAAGCCCGTCGTCGTGTACTGCGAGTCGGGCTCGCTGGCCTCGGCGGCCGTGCGCCAGCTGAACCGGCAGGGCTTCACCAAGGCATTCTCGTTGCGCGGCGGCTTTGCCGGCTGGCGCGCGGAAAATCTTCCGGTAACCAAGGCCGCCTGATGAGCGGGCCGGCGGTGGTCATGTACACCACGAGCTGGTGTCCCTACTGCGAGCGCGTTCGCAAGCTGCTCGGATCGAAGAACGTGGCGATCGAAGAGATCGATATCGAAACGGCGCCGGAGAAACGCGCCGAAATGCAGAACCGCAGCGGCCGGCGCACCGTGCCGCAGATTTTCATCGGTGACCATCACGTGGGCGGCAGCGACGATCTGCTGGCTCTTGAGCATGCGGGCAAACTCGATGGCTTGTTAGGCCGCTGAACCCTTTCAACACAGGAAACGAACATGGAAAACCAGACCGCCCCCGCGGCGACCGAAAACCCCAACGGCCCGATGCTCGCGATCCAGTCCGTCTATCTCAAGGACTGCTCGTACGAAGCGCCGAAAGGTCCGCGCATCGACGGCAACTGGAGCCCGCAGATTTCGCTCGACATCAACACCACGGCGAGCGTGGTCGCGCCCGAGCTCAACGAAGTGGTGCTGACGGTCACGGTCGGCGCCAAGCAGGGCGAAACCACCGCATTCCTCGTCGAGGTGAAACAGGCCGGGCTGTTCCAGATGCGCGGGCTCAACCCCGACGACCAGCGCCGCGCCATCGGCACCATCTGCCCGAACGTGTTGTTCCCGTACGCGCGCGTCGCGGTCTCGCAGCTCGTCACGCAAGGCGGCTTCCCGAACTTCGTGCTGCCGCCAGTCGATTTCGACCAGTTGTTCGCGCGCGGATTGGCACAGCAGGCTGGCGCCGCGCAGGGCCCGGCCAACTAACGCGCCGGCGCACAGGCGTTGCTTCGCGACGCCTGTGCGCATTGCCTTGAACGCTTCCGCGAACGACAAAGCACAGGAACCCGTCGCCGTACTCGGCGCCGGTTCCTGGGGCACGGCGCTCGCCATTCAGTTCGCCCGGGCTGGCCACCCGACGCGGCTGTGGTGCCGCAGCGAGACTGACGCGGCACAAATGAGCGCCGGGCGCCACAACCGCCGCTACCTGCCCGACGCGAAATTTCCCGACGCCATCGAAATCCACCGCGAACTGGCGGCGGCCGTGAAGAACGCCGTCGCCATCATTGTCGCGGTGCCCAGCCATTCGCTGCGCGCGCTGCTCACGCAGCTCAAGCCGCTGCTGGCGCGCGACGCACGCCTGGCGTGGGCTACCAAGGGATTCGAGCTCGACACGGGCAAACTACCGCACCAGGTGGCGTACGAAGTGCTCGGCGACCGCTACCCGGTGGCGGTTCTCTCGGGACCGACATTCGCGCGTGAAGTTGGCATGGGCCTGCCCACCGCGATGACCATCGCTTCTCCGGACGCCGAGTTCGCCACGCAGCTCGCCAAGAGCCTGCACGCCTCGAACTTTCGCGCCTACACATCCACCGACATCGTCGGCGTCGAGGTCGGCGGCGCGGTCAAGAACGTGCTCGCGGTCGGTGCCGGTCTTTCCGATGGCCTGGGGTTTGGCGCCAACACGCGCATCGCACTCATCACGCGCGGATTGTCGGAGGTCGTGCGGCTCGGCGTGAAGCTTGGCGCGCAGGCTGAAACTTTCATGGGGCTCGCCGGCCTCGGCGACCTGGTGCTCACCAGCACCGACAACCAGTCGCGCAACCGGCGATTCGGCCTCGCGCTGGCGAGCGGCAAGTCCGTCGCCGAGGCGCTCGAGGAAATCGGACAAGTGGTCGAAGGTTACAGCGCGGCACGCGCCGTTCACCGCGTGGCGCTGCGCGAAAAGGTCGATATGCCCATTGTCGGCGGCATCTATCGAATCCTCTACGACAATGAACCCGCGCGGGACGTGGTGAAGGACCTCATGACGCGCCCGATCCGCTCCGAATTGGAATAGCCGGTTCGACGTCCCGGGCGACGTCTTCCAGACATCGGCGCCGCCCTTCAGCGCGTCGCGAAATCGATCTGCCGCCAGGCTTCGTACACGGCGACGGCAGCAGCGTTCGAAAGGTTGAGGCTGCGATTACCCGCGAGCATCGGTAGCGACAGGATGTTGGCGGGCGGGATCGACGCCAGCACCTCGGCCGGCAAACCGCGGCGCTCCGAGCCAAACAACAGTACGTCACCGGGCGCGAAGCTGGCGTCAACATGGCGGCGCAGGCTTCCGGTTTCGATGGCAAACCAGTTTGCCGGCAGCGCCGCACGCGCGGCGGCGTAGTTTTCATGTACCCGCACAGTAGCTAGCTCGTCGTAGTCGAGGCCGGCGCGGCGCACCGACTTGCGATCGAGGCGGAACCCGATCGGCTTGATGAGATGCAGCTCGGCGCCGGTATTGGCCGAGAGCCGGATCAGGTTGCCCGTGTTGGGCGGAATCTCCGGCTCGAAAACGACGATGTGAAACATCGCGGCGACATCACTCCTTCAGCTTGAAGGCGATGCGGATGCTGCCGAGTCCGTAGTCGCATTCCTTGGTGAAATGCCCGCTGCGAATCGTGTCGATCGCCGCGGCATCGAGAGCCGGATAGCCGCTGGATCGGGCGATTTCCGCATCGACCGGCGCGTCGCCATCCGATGCCACGAAGAAGCGCACGATCGCATCACCTTCGATGCCCTGCCTCTGGGCCGAGGCGGGATAGTATTGCTGCGCGTCGATTGTCCCCTGCAGTCGCGCCTTGCATCTGCCCGCGGCGGCGTTGTCGGCCAGCTTCGGCACGACCTTGCAGTTGACCAACATCGCGGACTTGTCGGGCACTTCGTTGACGTCACCGAGGATGAGACGCCGCGTGGTCTTTGGCCCGATGAGCATTTCGCGCGGCAGGCTGCCCACGACGCCCGTGACGAAATCTTTCGACCGCAGGTCAGCCTTGCAGCTCATGAAGTCCGGCTGGTTGTTGGCGACGTCGACGAACGCGAGGCGCTGCGCGCCGCGGCAATTGCCGGCAAGGTTCCACGCGCATTCGTGGTGGTAGTCGATCGTGAAGCCGACGAAGCCCCAGCCCTTCGACGCCTTTGGATTCTGGCCTCCGCGGCTGAACTCCTGGGGATGCGCCGCGGTGAATCGTTCATGCCGCTTCAGCATCTGCGTGAGAATCTGTGCGGCATCGGTTTCCGCACGCTTGCGGTCCGCGGCCGATAGCGATTTTTCCATTTCCTGCAGCGCGGCCGTGTCGAAGCCGGCGCGCCCGCTCGTATCGGTGTCGGTCGGGTAGACGGCTTCCCAATAACCACCGGCCACGCGCGCATAGGTGTACTGCCGTTCCGGATCGCTGTGCAGACCCGTCGCCGAGTACAGATCGATGAGGCGCTGCGCCGCGACCAGGTAGTCGAGCGTTACCGCCTTCTTGAACCAGCGCTCGACATCGGCCGCATTGATGTCACCGCAACTGCTGTTTTCGGCGAGCTGCGCGAGCTTGAAGGCGGCTTGGTCATTGCCCAGTTCGTCGGCCCGGGTCAGGGCGTCGCGCGCCGTGGTGCAATCTGCGGGAGTCAACGCAAGGTAGGCCAGATGACTGCCCACCAGCGTGCCGGCCCGTGCCCGCCCGGCTTTTAGCTCGTCTTGCCAGCGCGCCACCTGGTCGGCCTCGGACAGCACCTGGCCGGCCACCCGCACTTCGTAGAGCGCGAAGGCGTCCTCATCCCCGGAGAGTTCGGGCACCTGGTCCGAGAGGGAGAACTGCGGCGTCGGCGCGGAACCTGGCGACGCGGGGGTTGCGGGGGCCTCGGCGGCAGCGACGGCGGCGGCTGCGAGGATGGCGATGAGCGAGGTGAGAGTCTGCATGGGGCGCGCATCGTACAATGCGCGCCATGGCCGCCGCTCCGGAGAACGTCGATAACCCGCTGCTGACCGAATTTTGCGGCATGCAGTTGAACTCACCCATCGTGCTGCTGTCGGGCTGCGTGGGTTTTGGCGAGGAATACACGCGCATCGAGGGCTTTTCGAACCGCGACGTGGGCGCCATCGTGCTCAAGGGCACCACCGGCCAGGCCCGCCTGGGCAACCGGCCGCACCGCGTTTACGAAACGCCCGCAGGGATGCTGAACGCCATCGGCCTGCAGAATCCCGGCGCCGAGTACGTGGTGAAGAAGATCCTGCCGACGCTCGATTTCACCGAAACGCGCTTCTTCGCCAACGTTTCCGGCTCGACCATCGAGGAATATGCCGAAGTCACGCGGCGCTTCGATGACTCACCCATCGACGCGATCGAGATCAACATCTCCTGCCCGAACGTCAAGGAAGGCGGGGTCGCTTTCGGCAACTATCCGGACATGTCGGCGAAAGTGGTGGAGGCCTGCCGCAAGGCAACTAACAAACCCATCATCACCAAGCTGTCGCCCAACCAGACGGACATCAAGGAGAACGCGCGCCGTTGCATCGAGGCGGGTTCGGACGGACTGGCGGTGATCAACACCATCATGGGCATGGCCATCGACGTGAAGTCGCGGCGCCCCGTGATCGGCAATATTCAAGGCGGTTTGTCGGGCCCGGCAATCAAGCCGATCGCGTTGCTGAAGGTGCACCAGGTCTACGAAGTGGCGAAGAAGCACAACGTGCCGATCATCGGCCAGGGCGGAATCGCCACGGCAAACGATGCACTGGAATTCATGATTGCCGGCGCCACGACCGTGGGCCTGGGAACCGCTCTCTTTTACGATCCGCTTCTGTGCCGCAAGATCAATGCGGGCGTGGCGGACTACCTCAAACTCAACAACCTGCCAGGCCTGCAAGCGCTGGTAGGCTCACTGCGCACGGACTGAAGGGACATTCAGCCCGCACGCAGCAAGTGGTTAGGAATCAACCTTTATCCCGACGCGTGGTCATGTAGCGCCAGATGATTGCAGCGGCGGCGAGAACTCCCACGACGATCAGAACGATGTCGGATGTGGGGTCGTAGCGATGCCCCTGAACCACGATCTCGGGATACTTCGTGGCTTGAACGACGATTTCTTGCATGTTTCCTCTCTTCGCCGGACCGAAGAATATTTGTCCGGAACCCTAGTGGTACAAAGAATGGAACAAGCTCGGGACACTGGAAACAAAGGCGTTTCCGATTCGCGACGGCAATCACGCGCTACTTCAGTTATGTCACCCGCCAGGGAAAAAGCTTGGGAAAAAGCGGGAAAAATGCCTGAAAGATAGCGCTATCAATCTCGCATTGACCGCAGTCGAAAATGTGATGTCCCGCGCCTTTCAGTCTTGTCCTCGCATGCGGTCGCATCCGCAAGCGGGGACCGGCCTAGGACGTGAGCGCGCAGCGCGCGACGGGCTCTACGGCAGCGATTCGTCGTCCGCCATCCCGAGTTCTTTCAGCTTGCGCGTCAGCGTGTTACGGCCCCATCCAAGTACACGGGCCGCCTCCTGCCGATGGCCGTGCGTTCGGTTTAGCGCCACGCGAATCAGCACACGTTCGAACTCCGGCAACGCCTGGTCGAGCCAGGCGACTGTGCCGTCGTGCGGCTGCGCCTTCGCCCACAGAGTCAATGCCGCCGCCCAGTCGGTCTGCGCCGCCGGCGTGACGATGTGCATTTCCGAAGGCAGGTCCTCGAGATGGATCTCACTACCCGGCGCGAGCGCCGTGAGTCGACGGCAGAGATTCACCAGCTCGCGCACGTTGCCCGGCCAGCGATAGGCCTGCAACCGCTCGAGCGTAATCGGGGCGAGCGACTTGGTCTCGGTGCCGAGTTCGTTGGCCGCCTGGCGCAGGTAGTGGCTCAACAGGTCGGGCACGTCTTCGGTACGTGAGCGAAGTGGCGGAAGCTCGATGCGGATCACGTTGAGGCGGTGGTAGAGATCTTCGCGGAAGATGCCGCGCTCGACGCGTTCCTCGAGGTTCTGGTGAGTCGCCGCGATCACGCGCACGTCCACCTTGATGGGTGTCTGGCCACCGACGCGATAGAACTCGCCTTCGGCAAGCACGCGCAGCAAGCGCGTCTGCAGCGGCGTGGACATGTCGCCGATTTCATCGAGGAACAGCGTACCCAAGTTCGCCTGCTCGAAGCGCCCGCGGCGCTGAGTGTCGGCTCCGGTGAACGAACCCTTCTCGTGGCCGAACAACTCTGACTCGAGAAGCTCGGCGGGAATCGCCGAGGTGTTCAATGCGACGAACGGCTTGGCCTGGCGCGGGCTGTGTTCGTGCAAGGCGCGCGCGACCAGTTCCTTGCCAGTGCCGGATTCGCCGGTGATGAGCACTGCGACACTGGAGCGCGACAGGCGGCCGATGGCGCGGAATACCTGCTGCATCGCCGGCGCCCTGCCTAACAACTCCGGGATTTCCGGTGTCTGCGCCGGTGTCTCGTCACCCTTGCGCGCGGTCTGACCGGCGCGGCGCACCAGCTCCACGGCCTGGTCGATGTCGAAAGGTTTCGGCAGATATTCGAACGCGCCGCCTTCGTATGCGGATACCGCGCTCGGCAGATCCGAATGCGCGGTCATGACGATCACCGGAAGCGTCGGGTGCGCCACGCGCACCTCGCGCAGCAGATCGATGCCGGAGCTGCCCGGCATACGGATGTCGGTCAACAGCACATCGGGCGCGTCGGTTCGCAATGCCACCAATGCCGGCTCGGCGGAGTCGAAGGCGCGCGGCACCATGCCACTGGCGCGCAGGGCACGCTCGAGCACCCAGCGGATAGAGGCGTCGTCTTCCACCAGCCACACCCGGAGCGCGGGCTGGGTGGTCGGTGTTGAGGGGTTGTGCATATACGTGGGATCGACGCTCATGCGTTCTCCGGTAGGGGCAGCAAGATGGTGAACACCGTGCGCCCTGGCTTGCTTTCAAATTCAATGAGGCCGCCGTGACGCGTCACGAGGTCTTGCGAAACCGCGAGGCCAAGACCCGTGCCGTTGGCGCGACCGGTGACCAGCGGGAAGAAAATGGTATCGGCAATTTCAGGCGGCACGCCCGGTCCGTTGTCCTCGACCTGCAGGCTCGCGGCGAGTTTGTGGCGGGTGGCACCGATGTTGACGTTGGCAGCCACGCGAGTGCGAATGATGATGCGCCCGCGTTCGCCGATGGCCAGCAAAGCGTTCCGACCGACGTTGAGCAACGCCTGGATGATCTGGTTCGCATCGACCTGCGCACTCGGCAGGCTCGGGTCGTAGTCGCGTTCGACGAGGACGCCACCGCGCGCTTCGCTGCGCAGCAGCCGGTAGACGTGCTCGCACAGCTCGTGAACGTTGATCAATGTTTTCTGCGGCGCGCGCGCCGGCCCGATCATCGAATCGACCAGTGCCGTGAGCCTGTCCGCTTCGCTGATGATGATGCCGGTGTACTCACGCAGGTGTTCGTGCAGTTCGCGCTCCAGCAGCTGCGCAGCACCGCGCAGGCCGCCGAGCGGATTCTTGATCTCGTGCGCAAGCTGGCGAACCATCTGGCGGCTGCTGTCGAGGCGCGAGATCAGCTCGTTTTCGCGCGTGATGCGCTGGCGCTGCGTAGCGTCGGCGATTTCCAGCAGCAGGTACTTGCGGTCGAACTCGCTGTCGAGTGGCGTCATGGTGACGTCGATGACGCGATGCTCGCGTCCAAGCGATCCGGTCTGCACCGACAACTCGCGTTCGGAAAGGGTTTCGCCGCTGTCGATCGCGCGGCGCATGAGCGCCCCGAGCGAATCCGCTTCGAGCACCAGCGAAAGAAAAGGTTTGCCGCGCGCCTGGTTGACGCTCACCGCCAGCAGATCCTGCGCGGCCACGTTGGCGTAGACCACGCACAGATCGGCATCGAGCATCACGATGCCGGTGGTGAGCGCGCCGATGAGATCGGCAGGCTCGAAGTGCGCGATTGCGGACGGGAGAAATTGTTCAACCGCCATGCAGGCCCCCGGCCGTGCACACGGTAGTTAGAGAACCTAGCGGCGCGCCGGCGAATTGATGGACGGACGCATGACGTGGAACGAGGTGGTGGCAGTGCACACCAGCATGCCGGCGCGATTTCGCACCGTTGCGACCACGGCATGCGTGCCACGAAATACCGGGGTCAACTTGAACGTCGAGGCGCCCGGTGGCTCTACGGCCTGGCCGTCGACGGTCAGAAAGACCGAATCGAATGGGCGCAGCAGCGGCCGCGATGCGAAACTGATGATCACTTCTTCGGGATTCGTGAACGTGGAGTCGTTCGCCGGCGTCAACGTGCAGCTGTTGTAACTGAAGTTGTCCGCCTGCTCTTCTTCGCGCGACGGGCGGGAGCCGGCGCCCGATGCCTGGGGCGTCGAAGAGCTCGGCGCTGGCTGAATTTCGATGGGCTGACCGCCGGGAATCGGCCGGTCCGAATAAGTCTTGGTGCCGTCCTTCTCGACGCGCACGTAAGTGGTGGCCATCGCCGCCGTTGCGACGCATAGCGTTGCGATCAATACGCCGAGATTTGAACGCTTCATGGGGCCGAAGCATAAACCCTGGTGATGAACCGGGCCAAAACGCAGCACTCAATATCGGGAGGGGGCGCCCAACGGGCGCCCCCTCCCAGGTCAACGATGAGATCCAAAGCGAGGCGGGGAGGCTGACGGATGCATTCGTCGGGTGGGTACCCGCTGTTTCCGCCCCCGAGGCTTGCCTCCGCCTCACGCGCCGCCTCAGCAGCTGTAGTACATGTCGAACTCGACCGGATGAGTGGACATACGGAAGCGCGTGACTTCCTGTGTCTTCAATCCGATGTAAGCATCGATCACGTCGTTGGTGAACACGCCGCCCCGCGTCAGGAACTCGCGATCCTTGTCGAGGTGCTCGAGTGCCATGTCGAGCGAGTGGCAGACCTGCGGAATATGCTTCTCTTCCTCCGGTTCGAGGTCGTAAAGATCCTTGTCCGCCGGTTCACCGGGATGGATCTTGTTCTGAATGCCGTCGAGGCCGGCCATCATCATGGCCGCGAACGCGAAGTACGGATTCGCCGCCGAGTCCGGGAAACGCACTTCGATGCGACGCGCCTTCGGATTCGAGACCCACGGAATGCGGATCGACGCCGAACGATTGCGCGCGGAGTACGCGAGCATCACTGGCGCTTCGAAGCCGGGCACCAGGCGCTTGTAGCTGTTGGTACCCGGATTGGTGAACGCGTTGATGGCCTTGGCGTGCTTGATGATGCCGCCGATGTAGTAGAGCGCCGTATCCGACAGGCCGCCGTACTTGTCACCCGCGAACAGCGCGACTCCGGCCTTCTGCAGCGATTGGTGCACGTGCATGCCCGAGCCGTTGTCGCCTACCAGGGGCTTCGGCATGAATGTGGCCGTCTTGCCGTAGCTGTGCGCGACGTTGTGGATCGCGTACTTGAGGATCTGTACTTCGTCGGCCTTCTTCACGAGACCGCCGGGACCCACACCGATTTCGCACTGGCCGCCGGTCGCGACTTCATGGTGGTGCACTTCAACCTTCAGACCCATTTCTTCGAGCGCATCGCACATCGCCGAGCGGATGTCCTGGAACGCGTCGACCGGCGGAACCGGGAAGTAGCCGCCCTTGACCGTGGGGCGATGACCTTTGTTGCCGTCGGCGAGAACAGTGTTGCTGTTCCACGCGCCTTGAACGGAGTCGATGGCATACGAGGATTCGTTGATCCCGCTGTTCCACCGAACACTGTCGAAAATGAAGAATTCGTTTTCCGGGCCGAACAACGCGCCATCGGCGATGCCGGTGGACTTGAGATAGGCCTCTGCGCGCTTGCCGAGCGAACGGGGATCGCGCTCGTACCCCTGCATGGTGGCCGGCTCGATGATGTCGCAGCGAATGTTGACCGTGGTCGACTCGAAGAACGGGTCGATGACCGCGGTGGTCGGATCGAGCGCCAGGATCATGTCCGACTCATTGATGCCCTTCCAACCCGCGATGGACGAGCCGTCGAACATCTTGCCGTCGCGAAACAGGTCTTCGTCGACAAGATTCGCGGGGATTGTTACGTGTTGTTCTTTGCCGCGCGTGTCGGTGAAGCGAAGGTCGGCGTACCTGACCTCTTTGTCCTTGATCAGCTTGATTACATCTGCCGGTTTCATTTTTAGAGATCCTCTGCCTCTGGGAAGGGGTTTAAGCCTCGGTCTCAATGCATTCGCTGTGCCAGCCACTGAATCCTTTGAGATCAATGGGTTACGTGCATTTGCATCCGAGTGACGCACACCTTTGGTGCGGGCGCGGCGGATTTTGCGCCGATTTCACTCAAAAATGTGCCTCAGCTTTGTGCCGCGCACTCGCATGAAGCGAGAAAATGTTTCTATATGGATAAATTGTGCGTATAGTCCACATATGGACTTTCGGAGAACATCATGAGTCTCACAGCTACCCACACCCGCCCCGGCACGCATTCCGGCAGGTCGGGCGCTTCATCCCTCGGCGGCCCCGGCCTGCGGGCATTCGTGAACATTGCCGAAGCCTGGACCCTGAGCATTGCCGAACAACTCACGTTGTTAGGCATCGGTTCGCGCTCCACGTTCTTCAAGTGGCGGCGCGAGCGCGAACCCAAGGTGCCAGGCGACACGCTCGAACGCCTGTCCTACCTGCTCGGCATCTACAAGTCGCTGCAGATCCTGCTGCCCGATCCGAAGGCGGCCGATGAGTGGATACGCAAGCCGAACAACGCACCCCTGTTCGGCGGCCGTTCGGCACTCGAACGCATGTTGTCCGGTCAGGTCGCGGACCTGTACGTCGTGCGTCAGTACCTCGACGCCCAGCGTGGATAAGGTCGGCTGAACCGCGAGCGCCAAGGACGTGGCCAACATTTCTGAGATCACCGCTCGCCCGGTGAAGTTCGCGCCGTGCCATCGCATCGTCGCGAGCCGCCTGCCGACGATCCATCTGTTCGAGCGCGTGGCGGATCCGGCGGATTGGGATGCGCTCTACAAACTGGAGTCGATCACCAACCCGCGATTGCGCGATCAGGAAGGCGCGCTGCGGCTGGTGCCGGTGGCCGACCGCGTCAGTGGCGGACCCAATGCATCGATCGTCATGGCGCCCTTCACACATTTGTCGCCACCGGGAACTCGATTCACCGATGGACACTTCGGCGCCTACTACGCCGCCGAGTCCATCGACACGGCCATCGCCGAAACCCGTTTCCATCGCGAGAATTTCCTGCGCGCTACCGGCCAGCCGCCCATCGAGCTCGAGATGCGCTGCTATCTCGCCGACATCGCCTGCGAATTGCATGACCTGCGCGGGCGGCGCATGGAAATGCCGGACATCTACGATCCGTCGAGTTACGCGGCCTCGCAGAAGTTGGGAAAGAGCTTGCGCGACGCCGGCTCGAACGGCATCGCTTTCGAGAGCGTGCGGCGCAACGGCGGTGAATGCGTCGCGCTGTTCCGTCCGCGCCTCGTGCAGAACGTGCGGCAGAGCGTGCACCTCAGATATGCATGGGATGGCAATGCGATCGCCGAGGTCTATGAAATCCGCGTGATCGGTCTGTAGCACCGTCGCCCGCTATACTGCACGTCCGCCAATTCGCGACTGAACAATGCCTTCGACACCTGCCGATAAGCCGCTGGGCACGCCGCCCCGCACCTTCCAGGACCTGATCTTCGCGCTGCAGAAATACTGGGCCGAACAGGGCTGCGTGATTCTGCAGCCTTACGACATGGAGATGGGTGCCGGTACCTTCCACACCGCGACCTTTCTGCGATCCATCGGGCCTGAACCCTGGTCCGCGGCATACGTACAGCCATCGCGTCGCCCGACCGATGGGCGTTACGGTGACAATCCGTTTCGCCTGCAGCATTACTACCAGTTCCAGGTGGTCATCAAACCGTCGCCGCTCGGCATCCTCGATCTGTACCTGGGATCGTTGCGCGCGCTTGGCTTCGACACACAGGTCCACGACGTGCGCTTCGTGGAAGACAACTGGGAATCGCCGACGCTCGGTGCCTGGGGACTCGGCTGGGAAGTGTGGCTCAACGGCATGGAAGTCACGCAATTCACCTACTTCCAGCAGGTGGGTGGCCTCGACTGCAAGCCAGTCACAGGCGAGATCACCTACGGTCTCGAACGCCTCGCCATGTACCTGCAGGGCGTCGAGAGCATCTTTGACATCGTCTGGACCGCTGGACCTCAGGGCGTGGTCACGTACGGCGATGTCTATCATCAAAACGAGGTGGAGCAGTCCGCTTACAACTTCGAACACGCCGACACCGCGGTGCTGTTGCGTCACTTCGACGACTACGAAGCCGCCTGCGGAAAATTGCTCGAGGCGAAGCTCGCGCTGCCAGCCTATGAGCAGGTGATGAAAGCCTCGCACACGTTCAACCTGCTCGATGCCCGCAAGGCAATTTCGGTGACCGAGCGACAACGCTACATCCTGCGCGTGCGCACCTTGGCACGCGCCGTCGCGAAGGCCTACTACGACAGCCGTGAAGCGCTGGGCTTTCCGATGCTGGGCGCAAGCGCCGCCAAGGTGCAGGCATGAGCGGGACGCAGGATTTTCTGGCCGAACTCGGCACCGAGGAATTGCCGCCGCTGGCGCTGCCCGATCTCGAGCGCGCGTTCGCTGCCGGAATCCGCGCCGGCCTTGGCGAAGCCGGCTTGCCACACGGCGAGCTGCACTCGTTCGCCACGCCACGCCGCCTGGCGGTGCTGGTGCGCGATCTTGCGGTCATGCAGCCCGCACAGGCCATCAAGCTCAAGGGCCCGCCGGTGAATGCCGCCTTCGACAAGGACGGCAAGCCCACCGCGGCGGCCACGAAATTCGCCGAGAAATGTGCAGCGCCGTTGAGCGCGCTGACGCGCGTCACCGAAGGCAAAGGCGAGTTCCTGTATTTCGCCGGCTCGAAACCCGGACTAGCTACTTCGAGCCTGCTGCCAGGCGTGGTGCAGCGCTCGCTCGATCAGCTGCCGATTCCGAAGCGCATGCGCTGGGGCTCATCGAGCGCGGAATTCGTCCGGCCAGTGCACTGGTTAGTCCTGCTGTTCGGCGCCGAGGTGATTCCCGCGCGAATCCTGGAAACCGACGCGGGACGTGCGACCCGCGGACATCGCTTCATGGCGTCGCAGGAATTTCCGCTCGCGCAGGCCGCCGACTATGAGGAAGTGCTTCGCGAGAAAGGCAAGGTGATCGCCGATTTCGGCGAGCGTCGCCTCCGCATTGGCGAACAGGTAGTCGCGGCCGCCGGATCCCTGGGTGGCGAGGCGCTGCTGAGCGACTCGCTGCTCGATGAAGTCACCGCGCTGGTCGAATGGCCGAGCGCGATCGCCGGCTCGTTCGAGGCGCGCTTTCTCGACCTGCCGCGCGAAGTGCTCATCTCGACGCTGCAGCAGCACCAGCGCTACTTCCCGCTGCAGAGCGCCGGCGGCAAACTACTGCCGCACTTCATCACGGTGAGCAATATCGAAAGCCGCGACCCGTCGAAGGTGCGGGCCGGAAACGAGCGTGTCGTCAGGCCACGCCTGTCGGACGCGGCTTTCTTCTGGAGCCAGGACCGAAAGCTTCCGCTCGCCGCACGTTTGCCCGGACTCGACGCGGTCACCTTCCAGGCGAAGCTCGGTTCGGTCGGCGACAAGGTACGTCGCGTCGTGACGCTCGCCGGTGAAATCGCGCTGCTCATCGGCGCGGACCGCGCGCAGGCGGAACGCGCCGCCCAGCTCGCCAAGTGCGATCTGCTGTCGTCGATGGTGGGTGAGTTCCCCGAGCTGCAGGGAATCATGGGCCGCTACTACGCGGCCGAGGACGGCGAGCCAAAAGATGTCGCCACCGCCATCGATGAGCACTATCTACCGCGAGGCGCCGGCGGCACGCTTCCGACCACGGGCGCCGGAGTTGCTGTGGCTCTGGCCGACAGGCTCGACACGCTGGCCGGCATTTTCGCCATTGGCCAGAAGCCGAGCGGAACCAAGGACCCCTTCGGCCTGCGGCGCGCGGCCATCGGCGTCCTGCGCATCGTCATCGAGAAGAAGATCGAGATCGATCTTCGTGCTCTCGTGGCGCGTGCCTGCGCATTGCAGCCAGTGCCGAATGCCACCGCGGCCGTCGAGCTCTGGGACTATCTGGTCGAGCGTCTGCGCGCGTATTTCCTCGATGCCGGCAGTCCCGGCGGCGTCGCCGGGGTGACCACCGAGATGTTCGACGCCGTGCGGGCGAGTTCGCCGGTGTCGCCGCTCGATTTCGCGGCGCGGCTCGCGGCGCTCGCGAAGTTTCTCGGGCTGGCCGAAGCGGCGAGTCTCACCGCCGCCAACAAGCGCATATCCAATATCCTGAAGAAGGCGGAAGCAGGCGCTTCCGGCACCGTCGATGTCACCGCCCTGGTTGAGCCCGCGGAAAAGGCGCTGCATGAAGCGCTGGCCGGCATTGTCGCCGAGGTCGAGCGCGCACTTGCCAAGCGCGATTACAGCGGCGCGCTCGCCAAGCTCGGCACGCTGCGTCCAACGGTGGATGGCTTCTTCGATGCCGTCATGGTCAACGCCGAAGACGCCGCACTGCGGCGCAATCGCCTGGCGCTTCTCGCGCAGATTCGCCACCATTTCACGCGTATCGCCGACCTGTCCTGCCTGCCGGGCTGATCGCGCCAACCAACATGCAGCTGCTCGGATCCCTGGTCTTCAATGTCTTCCTGGTCCTGTGGATGCTGGTGTTCGCGATCGCCTACTGCGTGGTGACACCTTTCCTGTCGTTCCGCGGCCGCTTCCGGATGGCGGGCGTCATGACGCACGTGGTGTTCTATGCGGCGCGCGTGCTGTGTGGGCTCAGGTTCACGATCGAGGGTCGCGAGAATCTGCCGGAAGGCAATCACGTCATCTTCATGAAGCATTCTTCGACCTGGGACGTGTACGCGATCATGATCATGTTCCCGCCGCTGGTGTGGGTCATGAAGCGCGAGATCCTGTGGATTCCGTTCGTCGGCTGGGGCTGCGTGCTGGCCAGCTGTATCGCCATCGACCGCAAGGCTGGCGCGTCGGCGGTGAACCAGGTGCTGGTGCAGGGTAAAGACCGGATGGCGCGCGGCGCCTGGATTCTGGTGTTTCCGGAGGGCACACGCGTGTCCGCGGGCGAAACGCGCCGCTATGGATCGAGCGGCACGTTGTTAGCCGCGCAGGAAAACCGCAAGATCGTGCCGGTGGCCCACAACGCCGGATATTTCTGGCCGCGCCGTGGCGTGCTCAAGAAGCGCGGCACCATTCGCGTGATCATCGGACCGCCGATCGAAGCGGCGGGACGCGATGTTCGCGAGGTGAACAACGAAGTGCAGGCGTGGATAGAAAGCCACGTCGTGCCGGGCGGGGGAGCCGGCAACTGATGTTGTCTCGTACCGAAAATTTCGCCGCCGATGCGCGCGACGCTTCCGAGGCACCCGCCACCGCCAGTTTCAATGTCGCCGCGGTTATTCCGGTTTTCAACCACCACTGCACCGTGGCCGGCGTAGCCGCGGCCCTCACGGCAAACGGTCTTGCTCTGATACTGGTGGACGACGGCTCGCATGAAAACTGCCGGCTCGCTCTCAAGCAGCTGGCGCGAGACAGCGGCGCCACGCTGGTGCGGCTGGCCGTCAACGGCGGGAAAGGCGCCGCCGTGATAGCCGGTCTGCGGGCGGCGCGAGCCGCCGGTTTCACGCACGCGCTGCAGGTGGACGCGGACGGTCAACATTCACTGGCCGACGTGCCGCGTTTCATCGAAGCCGGGCGACTCGCGCCACGCGCGGTCATCTGCGGGCGCCCGCTGTTCGATGCGTCGCTGCCGCGCGCGCGATCCATCGGTCGCCAGATCAATCAGTTCTTCGTACGTCTGGAAACGTTATCGTTCACCAAGATACGCGACGCGATGTGCGGCTTCCGGCTCTATCCGATCGCCGCGACACTCGACATCGTCGATGGCGTCGGCAAGCGCATGGATTTCGACGTCGAAGTGCTGGTGAGACTCGCGTGGCGCGGCCGCGCGCTGCGCTGGATCGACACGCATGTATCGTATCCCGCGGATGGAATCTCGCATTACCGTTTCCTGTTCGACAACGCGCTGCTCGTCAGGATGCACGCGCGCCTGCTGCTCGGGATGATCTGGCGCGCGCCGCGGCTGATCCTGTCGCGCTTCACGGAAAAACCTTCATGACCGAAACCGTCCTCGTGACGGGCGCCAGCCGCGGCATCGGCCGTGCCATCGCGCTGCGCATGGCGCGCGACGGATTCGACGTCGTGGTGCATTTCCATCAACAGGCGGTGGCGGCGCAAGAAGTGGCGGCGGGCATACGCGCACTCGGACGGGAGGCGCGCTGCCTTTGCTTCGATGCGACCGCGCGTGAGGCATGCGCCAGCGCGCTCGCCGCCGACATCGATGCGCACGGCGCGTACTACGGCGTCGTCTGCAATGCCGGCGTCGTCAGTGACGCGGCCTTCCCCGCGATGACCGGCCAACAGTGGGACCGCGTCATCGGCACCAATCTCGATGCTTTCTACAACGTCTTGCACCCGGTCGTCATGCCGATGGTCCGGCGACGGTCCGCGGGACGGATCGTGACGCTGGCCTCGGCCGCCGGCCTCATCGGCAACCGCGGGCAGACTAACTACAGCGCCTCCAAAGGTGGCGTGATCGCGGCAACCAAGGCGTTGTCGGTGGAGCTCGCCAGCCGCGGGATCACGGTCAACTGTGTCGCGCCCGGCCTGATCGACACCGACATGCTCAAGGGCGACGTGCCGCTCGAGAAAATCCTCGAAGCCGTGCCCATGCAGCGCGTGGGAACGCCGGATGACGTTGCCGGCGTGGTGAGCTTCCTGATGTCCGCGGATGCCGCCTACGTCACGCGCCAGGTGATCAGCGTGAATGGTGGGCTGTGTTGAATCTGGCAGGCGCCGCCGGGGAGCCACTCGTGTGGCGCGGGAGCGCGCCCGCCGCGCGCGCAGAGTTGCATGCGGTGGCCACCGGAATCGCGGGGCGACTCCCCGCGCGCGCATATCTGGTGAACTTGTGCGAGTCGCGTGAGGCGTTCCTGATTGTGTTCATGGCCTCGCTGCTGGCCGGTCAGATTCAGCTCATGCCCGGCACGAAAACGCCGGCGGCGCTCGACGATCTCGCGGCGCGATTTCCCGACAGCCACCGGGTGACGGATGCAGACGTGGCACATTGGCGCGGCGAACTCAAAGCGCCTTCCCCGCTCGCGGCCTGTTCAACCGCGGCCAGTCCGAGCGCGGAAACGCGGCACATTTTCACCGGGTTCACGTCTGGAAGTACCGGAGAATTGCAGGCACACGACAAGTACTGGCGTGGCCTGAAAGCCAGCTACACGATGAACTCGGCTGCCATTCGCGCGGCGATCGGCGTCGCGCCGCATGCGCACGCGAGCATCGTCGGCACCGTCCCATCGCATCACATGTATGGAATTGAGTTGACGACGTTGCTGCCGTTGTTCGCCGGGATGAGCGTCCACGCGGAGCGGCCACTTTTCCCGGCCGACGTGGCGAAGGCACTGGGCGAGCTCCCCCACCCACGCGTGCTGGTGAGCACACCGTTGCACCTGCGGGCGCTCGCCGAATCGGCGGTGAAGTTTCCGCCGATCGCGTTGGTGGTCAGTGCGACGGCGCCGCTCGACGCCGAATTGGCGCGGCGCGTGGAAAACAGGCTCGAGTGCCCCTTGCTGGAAATATTCGGATCCACGGAAACCTGCGCCATTGCCACCCGTCGTACCGCGCGTACGCCCGAGTGGACGACATACGATGGCGTGGCGATCGAGGCGGGTACCGACCATGCGCGCGTGAATGCCGCGTGGTTCCCGCGCGAGCAGATTCTCAATGACGTGCTCGAGCTGCGTGGCGCGGGCACATTCGTGCTGCGCGGGCGCAATTCGGACATCGTGGAAGTCGGCGGCAAACGCGCTTCGCTCGCCGACATCACGCGACGCATCTGCCTGGTGCCAGGCGTGGAAGACGCGGTGGCGTTTCAGCCCGAGACATCCGCGGGGTCGGCCAATCGCGTGACCGCGCTCGTCGTCAGTAGCGGCGTCACCGGCCGCCAGATCGTCGAAGTGCTGGCCGCCGGGCTCGACGCAGTTTTCCTGCCGCGGCCGCTGTTGCTCGTGGATCGCATTCCGCGCGATGCGCTCGGCAAGGTCCCCCGAGCGGGACTGCTCGAGCTTGCGCGCTCAGTCGGCCGCGTGCAGGCAGTCGAGCTCCACCAGGAGATCCGACCGGCAGATGTCACCTGACAACACCACGAACGGTGTATCGGCGGGCAGGCGCGCGCGCAGCTCGCGCTCCACGAAGGGCAGCGCTTCGCGTTCACGCAGATAGGCCTTGATCAGCGTGCCGCGGCCAAACCGCAACGGCAGCGCGGGATCGTGAGCGTGGGCACGCAGCAACAGGCTGTCGAGGTTGCTGAATATTTCCGCCAGCTGGCGTTGCGCGTCACCCTCGTGACGCGAAGCATGGCCGACGATGCTCGCCGTGCCGGAGACCATGAGCAATCCAGGTGCCACCTGCATCGCGCGTGAGAACGTGGGCTTCGCCGGACCATACTGGCGCGGATAGTGATAGGCGGCGAGCTGGCGCGGATTTTCGATCGGGATCCCGGGGACGCGCCCGCCTAACCAGTACACCTGCAGCACGCGCACGCCATCGCCTCGGCCAATGGCGGTCGCCGCTGGAAAACGGTCGTGGCGCGATCCGCCCACACCTTCGATGCGTCCCACGCAGAACTGGCGATAACGTTCCGCGTCGCCCTCGCCTTCGTTGATGGCGTCGAGATAATTCCAGACTCGCAACATGTGGGTGTAAGGGGATCTGGCCTGGAACGCCGTCACCAGGCGGTATGCATGGGCGGTGGCCGCGCGGAGGCCGCCGTGTGCGCGTTCGTCGACTTCGATGACCCCGGCAAGATGGTGGTCGTCGGCCGCAAAGCGGATGTCGCCATCGAGACCGCTGTTGACCGCGCCGTTGCCGCGCCAGACTTCCGCGAAACCGGTGCCCGACAGCGGCTCGAGCTGCACGCGTACGCTGCGCGAAGCGGCCGGAGTCGTCGCGACACCAAATTCCACCGCGAGAAGCACGTCGACCGGCAGTGCCACGCCTGGCTCGAGCCGCCGATATTCAATGCGCGGCGCGAATGGATTCAGGTGGGACACGGCGATGCCAGACACCTCAATTCACGCCGCGCTGCGAATCGAACGTCGATGGCGCAGCGTGTCGCGCCACATCACTGCCGAGGCGATGTAATAGAGTAGTTTGAACACCTTGAGGCGTCGCAGTGTCGAACGTGCCTGGAATACCCGTCCGGCGAGCATGGATACCATGGCTTCTTCCATTCGCAGGCCGTTGCGCGGATTCGCGAACAGCCAGGTGAGAGCCGGCGTGGTGAACCGAACGATGAACCAGCTGAATTCGCGCAGGCCGCGGCGCATCTCGCGCTGGTAAGCGCGCCGCAATGGCGCTGCGCGTTCGCCGTCGAGCACGCGGTTGATGAGCTCAGCGGCGAGATTCGCGCCGTGCATCGCCAGATAAACGCCGGTGGAGAACACCGGGTCGAGAAACGCTCCTGAATCCCCCACCATTATCCAGCGTGGGCCGCTCATCTCGCGGCAGTCATAGGAGTAGTTGCCGGTGGCGTCGAGGTGGCCCTGAAGGCAGGCGTTGGTCATGCGTGCCTTGAGACGCGGAACGGAATCGAGGATCTCCATGAAGAACGGCTCGAGCTCGCCGCGACGCTGACGCAGCTGCGCGGGTTGGCACACGGCGCCGATGCTGGTCACGTCGCCTGAAAGCGGAATGACCCAGATCCAGCCGAGCGGGAAACGATAGATGCTGATGTTGCCGGCGTGCGGCCCGAGACGCCGTTCGACGCCGGTGAAATGCGCAAACACCGCGGCGCTTCGATGGCGCGGATGGCGCCGCTTCAGCGCCAGTTGCGTCCCAAGCAAGGTATCGCGGCCGGATGCATCCACCACGTAGCGTGCGCGCACCTCGCGCTCATTTCCCCCGGCATCGCGCACGCTGACGAGTGCCGCCTGTGCGTTGAATTCGACTTTGGAGACTGATGTCTCTTCGAACGTGCGGGTACCGGCCTGCTGTGCGTTCCGGAACAGGATTTCGTCAAATTCCGCGCGTTTGACCTGGAAAGAGTACGCCGGCTGCGCTTCGAGGGACCGCGAGAAGTCGAAGGCGTTGAACCCGCGTTCGTTGTCGGCCGGGAAGTCCGCGGCCAGTTTGCGCACGCCGATACGCTCGACTGCCGCAAGCACGCCGAGCTTTTGCAGGATGGGCACATTCATCGGCAGCAACGACTCGCCGATGTGGAAACGCGGATGGCGATCCCGTTCGAACAGGAATACCGAGCGTCCGCACCGCGCAAGCTCGGTTGCCACGGTCGCTCCTGCGGGACCGCCACCGATCACGACGACGTCGCAATCGAAGGGGCGCATTGTGTCGTTGTCCATTGCGGTCATCAGGAAGTGGCATGCCTCGGCGTGGATATAATAGCCGCCTTCTTTCCGCCACTTTCGACAACCGTGCAGCGTTCCGCGCCATGAATTCCACGCAGACAACCCTAGAGCACGAGATCGCCGCGATAATTGTGACGGCACTCAACCTCGAGAACGTGAAGCCGAATGAGATCGATCCGGACACGCCGTTGTTCGGTACCGGCCTCGGCCTCGATTCCATCGATGCGCTGGAGCTCGCGCTGGAAATCTCCAAGCGATATGGCTTCCAGTTGCGTTCCGACGACGAAGACAACCGACGCATCTTCTCCTCGCTCAGCGCACTCGCGGTGCACGTCGAGAAGAACCGCGTGCGCTGACGTATTGAAGGTGGAGCGTTTTCAAGTCACCGCCTTCACCGCCACCTGCGCGGCGGGCACCGGGACTACCGAACTACTTGACGCGCTGCGCGGAGCACGCACGGGCTTGCGGCCCAATGACTTTACCCACACTCCATTGCCCACCTGGGTGGGCCGCGTAGCGGCAGTTGAAGGCGCGCCACTGCCAGTGTCGTTCGCCGAGTATGAATGCCGCAATAACCGGCTCGCATGGCTGGCAATCCTGCAGGACGGATTTGCGGATGCAGTGTTGTCCGCAAGGCGCCGCCATGGCGACGATCGCGTCGCGCTGGTTCTGGGCACTTCCACATCGAGCATCGGCGCGACTGAAGAGGCGTATTCGCGCCTGACGTCCGACCGACAGTTTCCGGCGGACCTTCGCCGGCCAGTGGTACACGTTCCGCATTCAACCGCGCAATTCCTGGAGCACGCGCTCGGATTGCGCAATGTCGCCATCACGGTGGCGACTGCGTGCTCTTCGAGCGCGAAGGCGTTCGCGCAGGGTGCGCGGCTGCTCGACCATGGAATTGCGGATGCCGTCGTGGTGGGCGGCGTCGATTCGTTGTGTGGCAGCGTGTTGTACGGCTTCAATTCCCTGGAGCTGGTGTCCGGCGATCCTTGCCGCCCGTTCGATGCGCATCGCAATGGCATCAATGTGGGCGAAGCGGCCGCGTTTGCGCTTCTCGAACGCAATGGACCCGGGCCGGTGCTGCTGGGATTCGGTGAATCGAGCGACGCGCATCACATGTCGGCGCCACATCCTTCAGGTCGCGGAGCAAGCCTCGCCATGCGCGCCGCACTCGAGGCCGCATGCGTGGAACCTTCCGCGGTCGACTACCTGAACCTGCATGGCACCGCGACACTGAAGAACGATGAGGTGGAGGCGCAGGTTGTCGCGCAACTTTTCCCTGCGCACACTCACGCGAGTTCCACCAAGGGATGGACCGGGCACACGCTCGGCGCTGCGGGGGCGCTCGAAGCGGTCATCGCCATGCTGACCCTGCGATCCGGATTCATGCCTGGCAATCTGAATTCGCGCAGGCTCGATCCGGCTTGCGGTCCGCAGGTTCGTCTTGAAGGCGCGATCGGGCGCCCGCGAATCGTGATGAGCAATTCGTTTGGCTTCGGCGGCAGCAATTGCAGCTTGCTGTTCGCGGACGCGGCATGAATCTGCGCGAAGAATCTGCTCGGCTGTACATCGACGGCACCGCGTTGTGGGCACACCTGCTCCCGGGTTGGGAACGTGCACGACGGATCCTCGCGGGAATCGAATCCGCGCCGGCCGAGCCCGCGCCGCGACCGGCACCCGTGCTGCTGCCGCCGGCCGAGCGGCGCCGCGCTCCGGACACCGTGGCCATCGCGATAGCCGCAGGTCTCGAGGCTTGCGCCGCGTCCGGTCGTGATGCGATGTCGCTGCCCGCCGTCTTCGCGTCAACGCACGGCGATCTGGCAATCACCGACTACCTGTGCGCAACGCTCGCGAGCAATCCGGCGCTGCTGTCTCCCACCAGGTTCCACAACTCCGTCCACAACGCCGCCGCCGGCTATTGGAGTATCGGCACAGGTTGCACGCGCGCGTATACGGCGATCACCGCTGGCGCGCATTCGTTCGGTGCGGGCCTGCTGGAGACTTGCGTGCAGGCACTCGCCGGCAAGGAAGCGGTGCTGCTGGTTGCCTACGACATCGACGCGCGCGGACCGTTGTCTTCCATGGCTCCGAGCCAGCATATGTTGTCGGCCGGTCTCGTGATTACGCCCGAGCGCAGCTCACATACCGTGGCCGAGTTTAAGCTTCGTGTGGGCACCACCGAACACATGCATGAAAGCAGAGCACGACCGGAAAACGCCGCACTGGTGGCCGGCAACGCCATCGAATCGTGTCTCCCGTTCATGGAATCGCTCGCATTCTCCGGCACGCACGACCTGGTCGTGTTTGCCTCGCCTGGCGCGGCGCTGTACCTGCAGCTCCAGGTGCAATGATCGGCCGGCTATCTAACTACCGGGCAGGTCGTGGGCCATGGCCGCGACGCGCCCACTGGCGATGAGCTCGCCTTCATGGCGCGCTTCGAACGAGTATTGCCAGCTGGTAGTTGTCGCGAGCAAGAGCCGGGCGACGATCTCGAGCTCGCCCGGCAGATCGTCGATGAAATCACGCGTCGCGGTGAAATCGCGCACCGAGACCAGCAGGGCGCTCTGCGGCTCGAGCCCAGCGTCGCGATTGCGCAGCGCGCCATGCATGGCCATCGCCTGGGCGCCGTACTCGACCAGGGCCACGCTCGCGAGCCGCCCGCCATGCCGCAGCGGATTGGCCTCGTCGCGATGCGTGGAGGTGCGCGCGACGATCGAGGTTTCATCGCGGCGCGCCACACGTTCGAGCATGCGCGCGGTGCCGCGGTGCGGCAGCAGATGGTCGTTCACGGCGCAGCTCGCGAGTGCCGCCGCTCACGCGTGAGCAGCAACGCGAGCGCGAAGTTGCCGATGACACCGAGCGATACGGTGATGCCGATTGCCTGCAACACCGGAACGGTCGAGAACGCCAATAGCGCGAACACCAGCAACGTGGAGAGGGAACACACCAGCAAGGCATGCAGAGTGCGCCGCTGCTCGTCGGCGTGGGCGGCCGCGTGTTCGAAGAACAACGCATAGTCGAGTCCGAGACCCGCGGCGAGCACCAGCGAGATGAGATGGAACAAATTGAGCGACACGCCGCTCGCGCGCAGTACGGTGACGATCAGCAGCGTGGTGAGCACCATGGGCATGAGCACGCGGACGACGCGCGACGCACTTCGTAGCGCGAGCCAGATGACGGCCACGAGAAACAAGGCGGCGAATTCCAGGCACCGCAGGATGTGCGCCCGTTGCACCGCGATCAGCTCTTCGGAGGCGGCTTTGAGATCGAGAAATGTGGCCCCGGGAATCCCGCGCAATGTCTGCTCGAGCACCGCCGCGTCGTGCACGTCGTAGAAACTCACGATGCCAAGCCAGCGCCCATCACGCGCGAAGAGTCCGCTGCTGATGCGCAAGGCCAGTGGCGTGCCGGCAAGATCCGCAAGCGCCAGCGGGGCCAACTCGCGCGCGCGCGCCACGTCTTCAACAAAGGGGGCGAACAACGCCGCCTCGAACGGCAGTCCGACGGTTGCGGCCGTCAGCATGTCACGCAGCGCACCAGCGTCGGGGAGCGCGGCTCGCCGCCTGAGTTGCCGCCCGATACTCGGCAGATAGCGCGCCGGATGATCGTATGAGCCGATCGATCCACTGCGGACGGCGGTCGCGAGCCTGGCGTCCAGATTTTCGAGTTGCTCGAGCGCGTCCTGTGCGTCACGCCCGCTCACCACCAGCAGGTAGCGCAGATCGGGCGTCGCCAGCTCTTTGCGCAACTCCGCGTCCCTGCGCAGCAGGTCCAATGGCACCGGAGTGAGGCGCGAGAGATCGTTCTGCCAAAACGGCTGCGAGCTCATGAACAGCGCGGCGCCGCATGCGACCGGAATGATGGCCAGCAAGGCATAGGGTCGCGGCAGCCGGTCTATGCGCACGTTCAGGCGGTCGAGCCACGCGCCTTGGGCGCTGTCTTTGGTCACAGAACCAATTACGTGGGGCAGAACGTAGCGGGTGGTGACCGCCGCAACGGCAAGACCGGTTACCGTCAGGCAGGCGAGCTGCGCGAGACCGGTGACGCCCGAGAGCAGGAAGGCCAGGTAGGCAATGCAGGTGCTGGCAACACCCGTGCGCAATGGCGGCCAGACTCCGTGTGCCGTCTCGGCCGGACGCTCGCCCACACGCAAGTGACTGAACACGTGCATCGGATAGTCCTGCGCCACGCCGATCAGTGTGAAACCGAAAGCCAGCGTGATGCCGTGAACGCTCTCGAATATCGCCCCGACTGCCGCGAGTCCGGCGAGCGCCGCGGACAGCAAGGGCAATGCCCCGAGCAGCGCGAAACGGATCTGCCGGTAGGCGAGCCACATGAGAAGCACGAGCGCGGCGGTCGCGGCAGTGCCGAACAGCGTGGCCTCGCGCTGCGTACGATTCTTGATGAGTGACGAGAAATATCCAGAGCCGCTCACGGTGAGCACGGCCGGGATGGCGCCGCGTAGGCGCGCGAATTCCACCTGCAGCCGTTGGAGCGCTCGCGTCTGGCCATCCGGGTCGAAGGCCGCCGCGCGCGTTTCCACCACCAGCAACGTGTGTCGCCCGTCCGCGGCGAACCATACATCGTCTATGCGCCGCGGTTCCTTGCGCGGCTGCCACTGCGAGATCAGATGCAGCGTTTCGAGCGTCGGATCACGGGGCAGCCATTCTTCGAGCATGCCCGCCAGCGGCGAGCTCATGTCCTGAGCGCGATCCGTCAGCGCACCTGCGAGTTCAGACTCATCCAGCGGCCGCTGATCGAGCGAGTCCGTGATCAGGTAGCGATAGGGCAACAAGCGTTCCGCGATGGAGGGGCCAGCCTGCTCGCCGTTGGCCGCCCATTCGAACTCGCTGGCGGCGCCCAATGCGGCCACCAGTGCCTTGGAAATGCGCGCGAGCTCATGCGGTTCCGGTCCCGAGATCGCCAGCAATTGCAGGCGCGACGCCGGACTTTCACCGATGCTGCCGACCAACAGGCGCTGCGCCTCGGTGTGCGGCGTCGGCATGAAGAGGCGCAGGTCGGCAGAGATCGACAACCGGCTTTGTACCTCGGCGAAGCCGATCCCGAGCATCAGGCACCACGCCAGCAGCAACAGCCAGCTGCGCCGGCTCATCGTTCGTGGCCGGTTTTCTCCGGCGTCACGCCACGGCACAGGCTCTCGAGCACGGGTCGCGCGGAAATTCGCTCATCGGGTGGCGTCTCGAGAAATGTGAGCGTGGCGTCGCCGTCCGGCTCGACCACCTCGAGGCAATGCGGGCGATCGGCCGTGCCGTGCACCTCAATGCGATCGAGGTATCGTGCGAGCCGTGCGTCGAGGGGCCGCAGCGTCAGCGCCCACCTGCCTGGTTGGTCCGCGAGCACCACGTTGAAGTCCTGCGAGAGCTGGCTGACGTGTCCGTCGAGCATGGCGCGAAAGCTGCCTAACAACACGCGCAGTTGCGGCACGCGCTGCAGCGAGACCCGCCGCTCTGGCCGCTCGCCTCGGCGTATCTGCACCTCCTCGCCCATGACTTCAGCCTGTTCGCGAAAAGGAGACGTGACGGTGCGCACGAGGGCCTCGTCTTCACGATATTCCAGCGTGCCGCTGGAACGCACCGGGACCTTGAGCACATGCGAGAAGCGGTAGTCGACGAACGGGGTGACGACCGGTGGCTTGCGCACGAGCTTCGCTTCGAGCTCCTCAATGCCGAGACTGTGGGCCGGATTGGCGATCATCAGCAGGCCCAGGCATGTCGTCCGGAGGAGGAGAAGGTTTCCAGTAGTCATAGAGATTGAACCAATTGTACGGGGCGAGGCGCGCGTAATGCGCGAGCCGGTCGGCGAAGTGCTGTACGACCTCGCTCAACGCGCCCGTGCGATCGCGCCGTTCACGCGGCAGCTCGAATGGACACGCTTCGAAATGGAGGTCGTATCTGCGCCCGCCGCGATACAACCCGAAAGCCAGGATCACCGGAACGCGCAGAACCCCTGCGAACTGCCAGGGAGAGGCGGGAAAAGCCGCCGGCGCACCGAGAAAATTCGCCCCGACCGAAGAATTTCCGGGTCGCAGCCGATCGGCCAGCGTCGAGACGATGGCGTTTTCGGCGAGCGCAGCCTGCATGTCCAGTACCAGATCCGGTCCCGGCCGGCGCGCATCGAAGATCGTCGCCGCAAGTCGCGGGTTGAGCGCATTGAGCAGACCGGAAAGCTCGGCGTTTTGACCCATGTCGAGCAGAATCCTGATCTGCAGGTCCGGCCTGCGCAGGCTGAGCACACGCAGAGCGTCGAAGCTGCCGAGATGCGCGCTCAACATCAACACCCCACGGCCCTCGGCGATTGCCGCGTCGAACTGCGCCAGGCCCGAGGCGCTGACGTCGAAGCGCTTGAACGCCTCGGCCATGAGATACACGCGGTCCAGCGTGACCTGCGAGAAGCACAGGAAATGTCGATAGACGTCGAGCACGGAGGGGTTTCGGCCGAATACGCGCGCGAGGTAGGCACGTGACGCGGCTCGCTCCGGCGAACGACGCAGCATGAAGTACAGCGCCACCGGATAGGTGACGAGTCGTGCGAGCGACCGACCCAGTATGAATGGCAGTTTGCGCAGCAGGTACGCGCCGATGCGCCCGCCGGCTTCCGGGCGAGTCTGCCAACTCTCGCGTGGCTTCGCCGCGTCAGACACCGAGTTTCTCTACCACGCCGGAAGCCAGCAGGATCCCCGCGTGCCGGATGCGATAGGCCCAGCGCCCATTTGAATCGTCGATGTACAACTCTGCAAGGCCGTCAGGTTTCAAAGGCACGAAGAACTTGCCGTCACGAACGCGCAGATCGTGAGCGCCGCAACCGAGCATCAGCGCGATTTCGCGCAACATCCAGTCGAGCAACACGACGCCAGGCACGATGGGCAAACCGGGAAAATGTCCGTCAAAAACCGGGGCGCCGGCCGGCACGCGCAGCGTCGCGATCACACGCTCAATCACGCCGCATGCTCGCGCGCAACGACGGCATGCGCAGACGTGCACGGCGCACGAGATCCGCGGGGTTGCGGAACCGGTAACCGGGAAATCGCCAGATGCGGACCACGAATTCTCCGGCAAACATCAGCAGGATGAGTAGATAGGTTGCGGTGTTGCTCAGCCATATGAACGTGCCGCGCGCGATCGGCCACCAGGCGTCGAAGCCCGCCAGCTCCAGCAGGCCGCCGGGTGACAGGTTCATCGCCAGCAGTCCATTGGCGGCCGCAATCGCCAGCAGCAATAGCGTCCAAACCCAATT
>JBDTSV010000075.1:0-26256 GCA_039930985.1 Pseudomonadota bacterium | reverse complement strand
CTTCGCAAAATTCGATTTCGAACCCACCGACGTCGATCGCTTGGAATTTTCGGCCAAGGTTCGCGATGAGACGGCGCAAGGCACGCAGACCGGTAGCGCAGTCGCGGCATCCGCCGCGATCGACTCCGACAACACCGACAAACGTCTCGAACTGTCGTGGAAGCACAGCGCCGACCGCTGGTTCAACGAGCTGCAGCTCACCTACGAGGACGCGTTCTTCGAGCCGCACATCAACCGATCCGGCGAGAACGGCGCCGTGTACACCTGGTTGAATGGCAACGACACCAATATTCTGGCCGTCAACGGCAGTGATCCGCGCGCCGCCCAGAACAAGGGCCAAAAAGGCTGGGCAATCGCCGACAACATTACATTCACCGACATCACCTGGTTCGGCGGCGACCACACCATCAAGACCGGCATCAAGTACAAGGATGTCGATCTCACCGCCGCCGACTCGATCCCCGGGAATCCGGTGTTCTACTACGACACCACGACGGCGGGTGCCGCCACGATCCCGTGGAAGGCCGTGTTCGCATTGCCGCTCGCGGGTTTCGACTCGCAGGTCACGTCCAACGACAAGCAGCTCGGAATCTTTGCCCAGGATGACTGGTCGGTGAATGACCATCTCACCCTCAATCTCGGCTTGCGCTGGGATATCGAGAAGAATCCGTCCTATCTGGATTTCAAGACACCGCAGTTCCTTCTGGATTCACTCAACACCGAGATCTCTCCCGGACTCACCTATGGCGAGTCGTTGGGCCTGTCCACCGATCCCAACGTGCGGCTCGACATCAACAACTACATCAGCACCGGCAACAATCGCAAGGCCTACGAAGGCGAGTTCCAGCCGCGATTCGGCTTTGCCTACGATCTCGGAGCCGATCAACAGCATGTGATCTTCGGCGGCGCTGGCCGCGCCTACGATCGCACGCTGTTCGACTACCTGCAGCTCGAGCAAACAAAGTTCGCGCTCGCGACCTCCGAGCTGCGCATCAATACCGCGGATCATCCCTGCACGCTGAACTCGTCCTGCGTGACCTGGAATCCGGCCTTCGCGAGCGATCCGAACGCGCTGCCGGCATTGCTCAATGGCCGGGCGGGTGAGGTCAACCTCATCAACAACGATCTGAAGGTGCCCTACTCCGACCAGATCAGTCTCGGCATGCGCAATCGCCTCGGCGACTGGAACACCAGCGCATCCATCTCGCGCATCGTCAGCAAGAACGGCTTCGTCTTCACCATCGGCAATCGCTATCCGAACGGCGATTTCTGGCAGGACCGCTCACAGCCCTGGGGATCCTCGCCCCCCGGCCTCGCTGGCGTACTGCTGGTGGGCGACAACGGAATCGAGACCAAGAGCACGCAGGTGCTGCTGTCGGTGGAGAAGCCGTTCACGCAGGAATCGCGATGGGGCACGACGGTCGCGTACACGTTCACGAATGCCAAGCAGAACCGCGACATCAACGAGCACTACGCGTTCGACGTCTCGTCGATCAACCTCTATCCCTTCATCCTCTCGAACGGCGCCGCGAAGCACCGCGTGGTCGCCACCGGCACGTACGCCGCGCCGTGGGGCCTGATGCTCGCCGGCAAACTCACCTGGTCGACAGCGGTCCCGCACACCGTGGCATCGTGCCTGAATGCCCCGGCATCCTTCGACACCGGCGCCGCCTGCACGGCGGCCGCTTACGTGCCCGACGGCAACGGCTATCGGGCGCTCGATCTGCAACTCACCAAGAACTTCGAGATCGGCGATCTCGGCTCGATGTACCTGCGGATCGACGCGCTCAACGTGACCAACGCCCGCAACCTTGTCGACACTGCCGACGTGCATTCGGACGATGGCCAGGTCATCAGCGGACACTTCAATCGCAACGGCAACATCACCGGATTCCCGCGCACGATCCGCATGTCGTTCGGTGTGAAGTTCTGAGGGCGCGGAAGCTTTGCTGTTAGATCGGGCGAACGGTGCCACAATCGGCACCGTGAGCGACGCCAGACTCAGAAGGATTGTCATTGTTGGCGGCGGCACCGCCGGCTGGATGGCGGCCGCGGGACTGGCGCACGCGCTCAAGGGCAGTGGCTGCTCTATCGAGCTGGTCGAGTCCGACGACATCGGCACCGTGGGCGTAGGCGAAGCCACTGTGCCGCACTTGCGCACCTTCAACACGGCATTGCAGATCGACGAAGTCGAATTCGTGCGCGCGGTGCGCGGCACGTTCAAACTCGGCATCCAGTTCGTGGATTGGGACAAGATCGGCGCCACCTACATCCACGGCTTCGGAACCATCGGGCACGACTATCGCGCGGTGCCCTTCCACCAGTACTGGCTCAAAATGCACCTGCAGGGCAAGGCGCACCAGGTCGGCGATATCGGCGCCTACTCGATCAATACCGCCGCCGCACCGCTCGGCAAATTCATGTCCGGCGCCACCGATGTCCCGGCGAATTCGCCGTTGGCAACCGTCGCCTACGCCTATCACTTCGATGCCGGCCTGTACGCGGCTTACCTGCGCCGCTACGCCGAAGCGCGTGGCGTCAGGCGCACCGAAGGTGAAGTCGTCGACGTCGCGCTGCGCGGCGACGACGGCTTCATCGATTCCGTCACGCTCAAGAGCGGCGTGCGCATCGCCGGCGACCTGTTCGTCGATTGTTCGGGGTTTCGCGGCCTGCTCATCGAGCAGGCGATGCATACGGGTTATGAGGGCTGGGGGCACTGGCTGCCCTGCGATCGCGCGGTCGCCTTGCCCTGCGAGAAGACCGGAGCGGCGACGCCGTACACCCGCTCCACGGCGCGCGCCGCCGGCTGGCAGTGGCGCATTCCGTTGCAGCATCGCACCGGCAATGGCTATGTGTATTCGAGCGCTCACATCGGCGACGACGAGGCCATCGCAACTTTGTCAGGCAATCTCGATGGACGCGCGCTCGCCGAGCCGCGAGTGCTGAAGTTCGCCACCGGGCGGCGGCGGCGGGCATGGTCACGCAACTGCGTGGCCCTCGGGCTCGCCAGCGGATTTCTCGAGCCGCTGGAATCCACCAGCATCTACCTGGTCCAGTCCGGCATCGCGCGCCTGATCAACCTGCTGCCGGACCGGCACATGAACCAGGTGCTGCAGGACCGCTACAACGCGCAGAGCACCTTCGAGATCGAACGCATCCGCGACTTCCTGATCCTTCACTATTTCGCGACGCAGCGCCGCGAAAACGAATTCTGGCGCTACTGCGGCAACATGCAGATTCCGCCGACGCTCGCCGACAACATCCAGCTGTTTCGCGACAGCGGCCGGTTCTATCGCGACTCGGATGAAATGTTTGCACTCACGAGCTGGGTGCAGGTGATGCTGGGGCAAGGCATTGTGCCGTCGGGCTATCACCCCATGGCCGACCAGATACCCGACCAGGAACTCATGCAGTTCGTCGATGGCGTGCGCGGCGTCATCGCCAGCTGTGTCGCGGCAATGCCAGAGCACGAGCAGTTCATCGCGCGCTACTGCGCGGCGCCGGCCGCCGCATGATGAAACTACCGGCGCGCACCCGCCTCGTTCGCTGCACGATTCTCGCGATGAGCGCGCTGGTCTTCGGCGCCTGCCAACCGCCGGTGAAAAAGACAGCGGCTCCCGAGGCGGTTCGAGTGACGCGGCCCACGCCGCTTCGGCAACTCGATCCGCTGTTCGACGACATCGAAAAGCGCACCTTCAATTTTTTCTGGGAGACCACCGAGGGCGCCACCGGCCTCGTGCCCGATCGCTGGCCGGGAGCGCCGTTCGCCAGCATTGCGGCCACCGGATTCGCGCTCAATGCCTACGCCATCGGCGTGGAACGCGGCTATGTCACCCGCATCAAGGCAAGGTCGCGCGTGCTCACCACCCTGCGATTCCTGCACGACGCGCCGCAGGGCACCGATCCGGCGAACAGCGCCGGGTACCAGGGGTTTTTCTATCACTTCCTGAACTTCGGCAGCGGCAAGCGCTATGGCAACTCGGAGCTGTCGACGGTCGACACGGCGCTGCTCATGGCGGGCGTGTTGTTCGTCGGCGGCTATTTCGACCAGGATCTGCCCGAAGAAACCGAAATCCGCAAACTCGCCGAAGAACTCTATCGCCGCGTGAACTGGCCCTGGTCCATCGAACACATGCCCGACATCCGCATGGCATGGAGCCCCGAAGGGCAGTTCCAGACCCACGACTGGCGCGGCTACAACGAAGCGATGCTGGTCTACATCCTCGCGCTGGGCTCGCCTACCTACCCCGCTGCGCGTACGACCTGGCTGGCTTGGACGTCTGACTACTACCGCAGCTGGGGCACGCTCGAAGGCCAGACGCATCTCACGTTCGGCCCGCTGTTCGGCCACCAGTTCAGCGCGGTATGGATCGATTTTCGTGGCATCAAGGACGAGTTCATGTGGCCGCTCGGCATGGACTACTTCGAAAATGCCCGGCGCGGCGTGCTGTCGCAACGCGCCTACGCCATCCGCAACCCGCTCGACTGGCGCGGTTACGGCCCGAACCTCTGGGGTCTCACCGCGTCCGATGGACCCGGTGACTTCCAGCTTCCGTATCTGGGCAAAATACGCAAGTTCCGCGGATACTCGGCGCGCGGTGTCGGACTGCCGGAGAAGATGGATGAAAACTTCGACGACGGCACGCTGGCGCCCACCGCGGTCATCGGCTCCCTGCCTTTCGCCGAGGAAATCGTCGTGCCGGCGACCAAGGAAATGCACAAGCGCTATGGCCAGTACATCTACGGCAAGTATGGTTTCGTCGATGCGTTCAATCCGTCCTTCGACTACGACGTGCCGCTCAAGCGCGGCAAGCGCATCCGCGGCATCGGCTGGGTAGATAGCGACTACCTGGGCATCGACCAGGGCGCCATCATCTCGATGATCGAGAACCATCGCAGCGAACTCATGTGGCGCATCATGAAACGGGATCCGCACATTCGCCGCGGACTCGAACGTGCCGGCTTCGAGGGCGGCTGGCTCAACGAGCCACCACCGCTCACCCTGCCTTGAGCTGAAGCTGGGGTTCGCGGCCCGCGACCGATTCGAGCGTGTCGAGAAAGCTCGTATGCCAGGCGGTGATGGAGTTCGTGCGCAACACTTCGAGCATGGCCTGGTGGCGTTCGCGCCGTTCAGCCAGCGGCATGTTGAAGGCCTGCTGGATCGCATGCGCGATGCCGCGCGCATCGTATGGGTTGACCATCACGGCGGTAGTGAGCTCGCGCGCAGCACCAGCCAAGGTCGAAAGGATCAACACGCCGGGATCGGCTGGATCCTGCGCCGCCACGAATTCCTTCGCCACCAGGTTCATGCCGTCGCGCACCGGCGTGACGATGCCGATCAGCGCCGAGCGCATGAAGCCCATGAGTACATCGTGCGGGAAATTGCGGTTCAGGTAGCGGATCGGCGTCCAGTCGGTGTCGGCAAAGCGGCCATTGGTGCGGCCCGTGGTCTGCTCCAGGTCGCGGCGGATTTCGGCGTAGGCGCGAACGTCGGAACGCGACAATGGCGCGATCTGCAGGAACGACACGCGGTTCTGATTCTCCGGATGCGTTTCGAGGAATTTCTCGTACGCCTTGAAGCGCTCGACCAGCCCCTTGCTGTAGTCGAGGCGGTCGACGCCGATCATGAGCTTGCGGCCCAGCAACCCGGCGACCATGCGCTTGCAGGCGTCGGTGGTCTGCGATTCGACCGCCTCGCGCTGGATGATGTCCACGTCGACACCGATCGGGAACACGCCGGTGATCACGCGCCTTCCGCCGAGCGTCACGCTGTTCCCCGCGGTCAATGCCTGTGGACCCCAGACGTACGCCACGGCCGAGCAAAACGCATCGCGATCGGTTTCGGTCTGAAACCCAAGCACGTCGTACGCCAGCATCGACTGCAGCAGCTCGCCATACACGGGCAGTACGCGCAGCACTTCGATGTTCGGAAACGGAATGTGCAGGAACAACCCCATGGGTTGCGTCGCACCCGCCTCGCGCAGCTTTTGCGCCAGCGGAAACAGATGGTAGTCGTGCACCCAGATGAGATCGTCGGCTTCGAGCAGCGGCGCCAGCTGGCGCGCGTAGCGATGGTTCATGCGCTGATACGCTTCGTATTGCGTGTCGCTGTAGCGGAAGCCGTCAACAAAGTAGTGGAACAGCGGCCACAGCGTGCTGTTGCAGAATCCAAGATAGAAATCCTTGTACTCCGTCTCGTCGAAGTCGATCGACGCGTAAGTGACGTCGTCCTTGCGCGACAGGGACGGTTCGGTGGATGCGGTCTCGGCGACGTCGCCGTCCCAGCCAAACCACATGCCGCGCCGTGCCTGCATGGCGGCTAACAACCCCACCGCCAGGCCGCCGGGCGCGGCGCCGCGTTTCGGAACCGATATTCGATTGGATACGGCCACCAGGCGACTCATACGATTTCCTCCCAGCTGCGCGACAGCCGCAACGCGCTACCGATGACACCGACCATGCTGTAGGTCTGCGGAAAGTTTCCCCATAACTCGCCGGTCGCGGGGGCGATGTCCTCGGACAACAGGCCGAGCGGATTGCGCCGCTCGAGCAGCCGCGAGAATCGATCGCGCGCTTCGTCCTTGCGTCCCGCCGCGGCCAGGGCATTCACGTACCAGAACGCGCAGATGGTGAAGGCGTTCTCCGGCGCGCCGAAATCGTCGGCGTGCTTGTAACGGAACAGCAGGTCGCCGACGCGCAGTTCCTCTTCGACGCGCTCCAACGTCTTCAGAAAGCGCACATCGGTGGCCGGCAGGAGCCCGAGCTCCGGCAGCAGCAGTGCCGTGGCGTCGATGTCGCGATTGCCGAACGCCGACGTGAACGACTGGCGCTCTTCGCTCCATGCGCCCCGCAGGATCTCCTCGCGCATGTACGCGGCACTGGCCTTCCATTCGCGCGCCGCGTCCACGTTGCCGACGCGCTGCGCAATGCGCGCCAGGCGATCGCATCCGGCCCAGGAGATCGCCGCGGAAAACGTGTGGCGCTGCAGCCGCCCGCGAAACTCCCACGGCCCAGCATCCGGCTCCTCGAACGTCGCCACCGCGCGTCTGCCCAGGCGATAGAGCCGCTCGAGCAGCACCTGGTCGCCCGAGCGCACCAGCCTCTCATCGAAGAACAGCTGTGTCGCCGCGAGGATCACCGAACCGTACACATCGTGCTGGACCTGCTCGGCGGCGAGATTGCCGAAGCGCACCGGACCCATGCCGCGATATCCGGAAAGACCGGTGGCGATTTTTTCCTGCGCATGCGGATCGCCACTGATGCCATAGAGCGGCTGCAGCGTGTCGGCTGTCGACGAAGCGATGATCTGGTCGATGTAGTGCAGGTACGCCTCCATGGTGCGCGTCGCGCCCAGCCGGTTGAGCGTTTGAACCACGAAGTAGCTGTCGCGCAGCCAGCAGTAGCGGTAGTCCCAGTTGCGCGTGCTGTGCGGCGCCTCGGGGATGGAAGTCGTCAACGCGGCGAGCACTGCCCCGGTGTCTTCGTAGGTGCACAGCTTGAGCGTGATGGCCGAGCGGATCACCGCTTCCTGCCAGTCCGCGGGCACTGCCAGCGTGCGTACCCATTCCTGCCAGTACGTGAGCGTTGCGCCGAGAAATTCGCGCGCCAGCGCCGCCGGTGATTCCTGCAGCGTCTCGTCGGGACCGATGATGAAATGCAGCGCCTGGTCGAGCACCATCGGGCGGCTCTCGAGCAGCGAGGCGAGCGACGCATCGGTGGTCATGCGGTAGTGCAGACCATCGGCCTCGTAGCGGATGTGATGGCTGCCCGTGATACCCGGCTCGCAGCGCTCACCGAAGCCCGCCGTCGGACGCAGCCGCAGACGCAGAGTCGGCCGGCCGGCGAGCGGCTCCACGCTGCGCACGAACATCATCGGCCTGAACACGCGCCCACGGCTGCGAAACCGTGGTGCGAAGTCGGTAATGCGCACCGCACCGCCATGGCTGTCGAACAACCGTGTCTCGATGATCGCGGAGTTGCGCAGGTAGTTCTGCTCGGAACGCACGCAGTCGAGCATCTCGACTGCGAACACGCCCTGGGCCGCGTCGCCGCCCTCTTTCTGCAGCAGCGCCGAAAACACCGGATCGCCGTCGGGGCGCGGCAGGCAGGCCCATACCATGCGCGCGCGCTCGTCGATGAGCGCTGCCACCTGGCAATTGCCGATGACGCCGTAATTCATGCGCCCGCCTGTGCTGCCAGGTGCTCTAACCACTGCCGCACGGCCGCCGGCCCCGGCAGCCACCAGTCGGACTTGACGCGCGAGCCCACGGCGATCGCGAGACCGTCGAATCGCCGCACGGCCGCAAAGCCGCCGTAGTCGGTCTGATCATCGCCAATGAATATCGGCTGGCGGCCGCGGAACGGATCTTCTTCCATGAAGGAAGTCACGGCGCTGTCCTTGGTATGCGCGGCGGGCTTGACCTCGATCACGGCGTGACCGTCGAGCACCATGAAACGTGGTACCAACGGCGCCGCGAGCAGCGCCACTTCGGCGCGCACCTCATGCTCGAGCTGCGGGGCCTTGAGGAAATGCAATGCCAGACCCGCGCCCTTGTCCTCGAGCAGAAGCCCAGGATGGCGGCTCGCCAGGCGCCGGAGGCCCTCGCGCACGTCCGCCAGCTGCTCGAGCGCGATCGGCGCGACGTGCAGACTGCCGGCTGCATCGCGGCGTTCGCAACCGTGCATGCCGGCGAGCGGCAACCCGAGTTCACCAAAGAGTTGATCGAGATCGGCCATGGTGCGGCCGCTGATCAGCGCCACGGCACCGCCCGCGACGGCGCGCAGGCGTTCGAGCAGCCGTATCAGTTCCGGATCCACGGACACGGCGCCCGGGTGATCGGCGAGCTCCAGCAGCGTCCCATCCACATCCAGAAACAGACACCAGGCACTGGTGGGTAGCGGTACCGCGTGTACCGCAGCCGCTTCACGCGGCGCGAGTTGCATCATCCGCGCAGTATATGAACGCGCGCGCACCACATCCCCCCGAATTGGGGTAGTTAGGCGGGAGAATTTTTCCGCAAGCGGCGGGACCGCCGGATTAGCGTGGGAATACGCCTACAAGCGGGTCAGTCGAAAGGATGTCGCAGCACGATCGTCTGGTCGCGGTCGGGCCCCGTGGAAATGATGTCGATGGGGACGCCGGCGAGTTCCTGCAGGCGCTCGAGGTAGGCGCGAGCATGGTTCGGCAACGCCTCATACGAAGTGACGCCGATGGTCGATTCCTTCCAGCCCGGCATTTCTTCGTACACTGGCTCCACGTCCGCGAACGCGTCGGCGTACATCGGTGGTTCTGCGCTCACTTTGCCTTCAGATCTATAGCCGACGCAGATTTGCAGCGAATCGAGGCCATCGAGCACGTCGAGCTTGGTCAGGCACAGGCCCGATACGCTGGAATGAATGATGGATCGGCGCAGCGCCACGGCATCGAACCAGCCGCAGCGACGCTTGCGACCCGTGACCGCGCCGAACTCGTGGCCAACCCGCGACAGATGTTCGCCATATTCATCGAACAACTCGGTGGGGAAAGGTCCCGCGCCCACGCGCGTGGTGTACGCCTTCACGATGCCGAGCACATAGTCGAAGGATCGCGGACCGATGCCCGTACCGGTGCCGGCGAATCCACCGGTGGTGTTCGACGACGTGACGAACGGATAGGTACCGTGATCGACGTCGAGCATCGCTCCTTGAGCGCCCTCGAACATGACGTCGGCCTTTTTCTCGCGCAATGCCGCCAATGTCTGCGTGATGTCGCTGACCAGCGGCCGCACGCGATCGGCGTAGGAGAGCTGTTCGTCGAGCGTCTTCTGAAAGTCCACGGCTGGCTGCTTGAAGTAGTGCTGCAACACGAAGTTGTGGAAGTCGAGGATCTCGCCGAGCTTGGCGGCGAATTTCTCACGCTGAAACAGATCCTGCAGACGCACGGCGCGGCGCGCGACCTTGTCTTCATAGGCGGGACCGATGCCGCGGCCGGTGGTGCCGATGGCATTGGCGCCGCGCGCCGCTTCGCGCGCCTTGTCGAGGCAGACGTGCGACGGAAGTATCAGCGGGCAGTTGGGCGACACGCGCAGGCGCGCGAACACGTCCACGCCGGTATCGATGAGCGTCTGCGCCTCGCGGAATAGCGCCTCGAGCGACAGCACGACGCCATTGCCGATGAGGCACAGGACGTTCTTGTGCAGGATTCCGGAAGGAATCAGCGAGAGCACGGTTTTCTTGCCGCCGATCACCAGCGTATGGCCGGCGTTGTGCCCGCCCTGAAAACGCGCCACCGCGGCGGCGCGTTCAGTCAGCAGATCGACGACCTTGCCCTTGCCCTCATCGCCCCACTGGGTGCCGATGATGATGACGAATTTGCCCATAGTTAATGTGTGCCGCGTTTCACGACGAGATTCGGTGCGAAGGTGAAAAGTGTCAGCGCCGCGTGGGCGCCGGGCTCTTGAAGTAGCGGAAGAACTCGCTGTCAGGCGAAATCACCATGACATCGCCTTCACGACCGAGCGAGCTGCGATACGCCTGCAGGCTCCGGTAGAACGAATAGAACTCCGGATTGTGGCTGTACGCATCGGAGTAGATGCCGGCGGCGATGGCATCGCCTTCACCACGGATGCGCTGCGCGTCGGACAAGGACTTGGCGATGAGCTCGATCTTGCGGCGCTCGGCTTCGGCCCGCACGATCTGCGACTCGCGGTCGCCCTCGCCGCGCTGCGTGTTCGCGATGCCTTCAAACGTGCGCTTCATGCTTTCGTACACGCTGCTGGCCACTTCTTCCTGCAAGGCAATGCGCTGGACGCGCACGTCGACGAGCTGGATGCCGAGCCGCAGCAAGCGCTCGCTGGCATCCTTGATGAATTCACCGGTCACCTTCTGGCGGTCGGAAATCACGATGTCCTTGAGCGTGCGGCCGGCGACGGCATTCTTGATGCCGTTCTGGATGGTGTCGCCCACCAGCGATTCGGCCCGGCCTTCGTCGCCGCCGCTGGTCGCCTGGTAGAACGTGCCGGCATCGACAATGCGCCACTTGATGTAATAGTCGATGGTGAGGCCCTGGCTCTCGCTGGTCAGGAACTGCTCGCCATTGAACTTGCGCGTCAGCACGCGGCGGTCGAATTTGACCACGCGATCCATGAAGGGAATCTTGAACTGCAGTCCGGGCTTGAAATCCGCGCCCTTGATCTGCGACAGGCGCACGCGCACCGCGAGCTCCTGTTCGCCCACCGTGAATGTGGAGCTGGCGATGAGAAGGATGATGGCCAGCACCACCACCAGGGTTGCGAGTATGCGCGAGCCCATCAGCGTTCCGCCCTCTGGCGTGTATCGGCGCCCGGCATCGGGTCGGCCTCCACGCTCACCGGCGGCCGCACCGTCACCGTGTTGCCGTCCGCATCACGGCCGCGGTCCATGAGCTTGTCGAGCGGTAGATAGAGCATGTTGCCATTGCCGCTCTTCGAATCGATGATCACCTTGCGCGAAGACTTGAGCACGCTCTCCACGGTTTCGATGTACAGGCGTTCGCGCGTCACGGCTGGCGACTTCTCGTAGGCGAGCGCCAGGGCCGCGAAACGCGAGGCGTCACCCGCGGCCATCGACACCACCTGGGACTTGTATGCCTCGGCGTCCTGCACGTTGCGCGCCGCGCTTCCCTGCGCCTTCGGCAGGATGCCGTTCGCGTAGGCCTGCGCTTCCTTGATCATGCGCTCGCGGTCGGCCTTGGCCTTGACCGAATCGCGCTGCGCCTGCTGCACGGCCTCGGGAACCTGCACGTCGGTGATGTTCACACTGCGCACCTCGATGCCAGCACCGTACGCATCGAGCGTGCGCTGCATGATGACGCGCGTGTCCTCGGCGATCTTGATACGGCCGGCTTCGAGAATGGCCTGCTGATCGTTGCGACCCACCACTTCGCGGATCGCGCTTTCGCTGACTTCGCTGAGCGTGGCGGCCGGATCGCGCACCTTGAAGAGGTTGTCTTCGGCGTTCTTGATGCGGTACTGCACGGCCACCTGCAGCTCGACCATGTTCGGTTCCGCGGTGAGCACGCTCGATTTGTATTCAGTGGACTTGACGCCCGCCACGTCGACCTTGGTGACCGTTTCGATGGGCCATGGCATACGCCATCCCCATCCGTCCCCGACGGTTTCCACGTGTTTGCCGAAGCGCTGGACCACGCCCTGGTTTCCCGGCTCGACGCGGTAGAAGCCGCTGCCCATCCACAATGCGAGCACCAGGATGACGAAGAACAACAACAGCGTGGATGAACGCCCACCGCCACCCCCAAACAGTGCTTCGATGCGCTTTTGCCAGTCCTTGAAGGCCTGGTCGAGATCGCCACCACCGGGGGCCGGTTTCTTGCCCCAGGGGTTGTTGTTCGAATTACCGGGTTGATTCCAGGCCATGTCAGCTGCTTCGCAAGGCGGGCGACGATTGTAGGTAGGCACCTGCGGCCGTACAAGTTGAGTCATCGTCCATCGTCAGAACTTCGACGCCTGGCTCGCGCGCCCATTTGAGCAACTCGAATTCCGACAGCTCGGTATCGATTTCGAAGGCCCCGTCATCGGCAATGCGTTCGGCCAGCACGAGGTTTGCCGCGTACAGGCGCGCGCGCAGCTCGCCGGCCGATACCGGCAGGCGAAGCGTCGCCCGGCGCGCCACGCGGGCCAGGCGTTCGGCCACCGAGTGACGCAACAGGTCGAGGCCGTCGGCCCGGGCAGCCGACAGCCAGACGTGGCTCACTCGGCCGGATTCGTCCCGTTCCATGCGCGCCGGCGTCTCGATGCGATCGATCTTGTTGAACACGAGGATCTGGGGCAGCTCGGCGGCACCAATGTCGGCGAGTACGCGGTTGACCTCGTCGATGTGTTCGTCACGCCGGGGATCGCTGACGTCGACCACGTGCAGCAGCAGCGTGGCTTCGCGCGCCTCGGTGAGCGTCGACTGGAAGGCCGCCACCAGCTCGTGTGGCAGCTCGCGGATGAACCCGACGGTATCGGCGACCACCACCTTGGTATTGCCCGGCAACACGATGCTGCGGACCGTGGGATCGAGCGTCGCGAACAACTGGTCGGCGATGTAGGCGTCGGCGCCGGTGAGTGCGCGAAACAGCGTGGACTTTCCCGCGTTGGTGTAGCCGACGAGCGCGAGCGATGGAACCGGAATCTCGGCGCGCTGCTGCCGTCCGGTCTCGCGTTGCTGTTTGATTTTTTCGAGTCTCGCGGTCAGCGTCTTGACGCGTTTGCCGAGCAGGCGCCGATCGGTCTCGAGCTGTGTTTCGCCGGGCCCGCGATTGCCGATGCCGCCGCCGCCCTGCCGCTCGAGATGGGTCCAGCCGCGCACCAGGCGCGAGGCGATGTGTTTGAGCTGCGCGAGTTCCACTTCGAGCTTGCCTTCGTGGCTGCGCGCGCGCTGCGCGAAGATGTCGAGAATGAGCCCGGAACGATCGAGCACGCGCCGCTCGATGAGCTTCTCCAGGTTGCGTTCCTGGCTGGGCGACAGCGGATGATCGAACAGCACGAGCTCGGCTTCGTGCTCGATGGCGAGCGCGCGGATTTCATCCGCCTTGCCACTGCCGACGAAAAAACGCGGATCCGGACGATCGCGACGGCCGCCGACACTGGCGACCGGGACGGCGCCCGCGGAACGCGCGAGCTGACCGAATTCCAGGATGTCTTCGGGATCGGCGGGTGCGCCGATACCTAAGCGCACGAGGATGGCACGCTCACCTGCGCGCGGTCGCTCGAACACTTTTGAACCTCGAGTCGGAAACGAAAGAGCGTGCGGGCACGCCGGTCATCATTCTCCGGCGACCGCCTCGATCGTCGTTCCGTCTTCGTTGGTGATGCGCACATTTCGCGCCGGGACAACTGTTGAAATCGCGTGTTTGTAAACCATCTGGCTCACGCTGTTCTTGAGTAGTACGACGAACTGATCAAATGAATCGATCTGGCCCTGCAACTTGATTCCATTCACCAGATAGATCGACACCGGGATTCGTTCCTTGCGCAAAGTATTCAGAAACGGGTCCTGCAGTGACTGGCCCTTGGCCATGGGCGTTCTCCTTATTTTTCAAGCAAGCCGACGGGCGCGAGCATACCACGCAGGGTCCGACCCGTAATGCGCTGAAAGCTCACTCAAAAGAGGCAGAAAGGCATTCGCGGACCCCTACAAAGCTTTGTGCATCATGGGGATCGACGCTGGCGATGTTGGGCATGGAACGCAACCAGGTCATCTGCCTCTTGGCGAGTTGGCGTGTCGCGGCCACAGCGCGGGCCACCGCGATCTGAAGCGAATATCCGCCCGCAAGATACGACCAAAGTTGGCGATATCCGACGGCGCGAATCGCCGGATGTTCGGCGGTGAGATCGCCGCGCGCGAACAACCGCCGCACTTCATCGAGCAGCCCCGCTGCCATCATCGCTTCGAAGCGCCGTTCGAGGCCCAGATGCAGCCGCGCGCGATCCGTGGGGACCAGTGCCGCACACAGAAATTTGCGCTGCAGCGGCGCCCGGGTTCGCGCATGCAGCACCGAGATAGGTTCGCCCGTGGCGACATACACTTCGAGCGCACGCTGAATTCTCTGTGCATCGTTCGGATGAATGCGGGCGGCGGCGGCCGGGTCGACGTTCGCCAGGCGCGCGTGCAGTGCCGGCCAGCCCCGCGCCTGTGCGTCGGTGTCGATCTCGGCGCGGATCTGCTCGCTTCCCTGCGGCATCGTCGCAATGCCGCCAATGAGCGCGCGCAGGTACAGCATCGTGCCGCCCACCAGCAGCGGCACTCGCCCGCGCGCTTCGATGTCGGCGATCGCGAGCGCAGCATCGCGCACGAACTGACCCGCCGAATAACTCGCCGTGGGCTCGACGAGGTCGAGCAGATGATGGCGGACAGCGGCGCGCACGGCGGCGTCGGGCTTGGCGCTGCCGACGTCGAGCCCGCGATACACCTGCGCGGAATCGACACTGACGATCTCGATGGGAAACTCCTGCGCCAGCCGCAGCGCAAAGTCGCTCTTGCCCGTGCCGGTTGGCCCGGTGAGCACCGCGATCGGCCGCGCGCGATCAGCGTCCACGCAGGAACATTCGATCGAGCTCGTTCAGGCTCACCTGCGTCCAGGTCGGACGGCCGTGGTTGCACTGGTCGGCGCGCGGCGTCTGTTCCATCTGGCGCAGCAGCGCGTTCATCTCCGGCAGCGTGAGTCTGCGATGTGCGTGGATCGCCGATCGGCAGGCGATGGTGCCTAACAACCGGTCGGTGGCGCTGTCGAGATGATGTGTGGCGCCGTCGGCGGCGACGTCGCTGACGACCTCGCGAACCAGCGCGGCGATGTCTTCCTTCGGCAGCATGGCCGGCACCGAACGCACCACCAGGGTTTCGGGCGCGAGGCGCTCGAGATCGAAACCCGCGGCCAGCCATTCGTCGCGCTGACTGATCAGGACGTCGAGTTCGTCCACTTTCATCTCGACGGTGACCGGCGCCAGCAACAACTGCGTCGCGACGGTGCCCGACTGCGCTTTCAGTTTCTCGTACAACACCCGTTCGTGGGCCGCGTGCATGTCCACCAGCACGAGACCGTGGTTGTTCTGCGCCAGGATGTAGATGCCATGAACCTGCGCCAGCGCTTCACCCAGTGGCTGCGGCCCGGCGTCTTGCGGATGCGGGTCGTGCGCCAGCGGGTCGTGCGGGGGCGGCTCGTTGCTCGACCCGCGCAGCATGTCGGCGATGGCCCAGGTGCCCGAAGGCACTCCCGCGTCCGGCGAGTGCAGCGCCATCGACACAGTGCCAAATGTGTTTGGCTGGTAGCCGCCAGATTGATAGGCGGGCGGCACGGCGCTGGTTCCGGGCTTGGTGCCGGCAAGCTTGCGTTCGACGGCGCGGAACACGAAGTCGTGAATCTGCCGGCTGTCGCGAAAGCGCACTTCCAGCTTTTGCGGATGCGCGTTCACGTCGACGAGCGTCGGGTCGATGTCGAGGTACAGCACGTACGCCGGCTGGCGTCCCGAATACAGTACATCGCGATAGCCGAGGCGCACCGCGTTCATGAGCAGCCGATCGCGTACCGAACGACCGTTGACGAACCAGAATTGCAGGTCCGAGGTGGCGCGCGCCGCGGCCGGCGCACCGATCCATCCATGGACACGCACCGGACCCGCGTGATGGTCGAGCTCGATGGCGCGCTCGACGAATTCGCCGCCGACGATGCGACCGAGGCGGGAGGCGACGCTGCCGGTTGCCGCGAGCGCCGGAGCGTCTAACAAGGTGCGCGCGCCGCTGCGCAAGCGGAACGCCACGTCGTTGCGCGACAGCGCCAGGCGTTCGAGCAGCCGGACGATGTGCCCCTGCTCGGTGACCTCGCTGCGCAGAAACTTGCGCCGCGCCGGCAGGTTGAAGAAAAGGTCGCGAACTTCGATGGTGGTGCCGGTCGGGTGCGCGGCCGGCGCGAGCTCGCCGACGTTGCCGCCGTCCACGCTGACGCTCGAAGCGCGCTCCTCGTGCACATGACGCGAGGTGATCTCGAAGCGCGAGACCGAAGCGATGGACGGCAACGCCTCGCCCCTGAACCCGAGCGTGCTGATGGCACCGAGATCGGAGGCCGAGGCGATCTTGCTGGTCGCGTGACGCGACAAGGCGAGTCTGAGCTCGGCCGCGGGGATTCCTGAGCCGTCATCGCGTACGCGGGTCAGGCGCACCCCGCCCGCCTCGATCTCGACCTCCACGCTCTGCGCGCCGGCATCGAGGCTGTTCTCCACCAATTCCTTGACGATGGAGGCTGGACGCTCGATGACCTCGCCGGCCGCGATTTGATCGATGAGGTGATTGTCGAGAACGCGGATCGGCATGGCCGCGCAGTCTAAATGGGGTCTGACCCCAATTCCGGGCTATCGAAGCTCGACTTGAGTGCCGGCGGCGGCGCTGCGCCGCGTTGCCGCCAGGCGCGTGCCGTCAGGCGCATTGCCCTGAAAATACTGGGCAATTCCCGCGAAGATGGCATTGGCAAGCTTGGTCCGGTGGGCAGGCGTCGACAGCTTGCGTTCGTCTTCGCGGTTCGAGATGAACGCGGTTTCCACCAGCATGGATGGAATATCGGGAGACTTGAGCACCACGAAGCCCGCCTGCTGCACGCGCGGCTTGCGTACCTCGCCGGTGCGATCGAGCGACTTCAGCACGTTGTCGGCGGCCACCATGCTCGCCGAGATGCTCGCGGTCTGCGACAGATCGAGCAACACGTTGGCGAGCATTGCGTCCTTGTCGTCGAGCTTGATGCCGCCCTTCAAATCGGCGGCGTTCTCACGCTCGGCCAGCCATCGCGCGGCCTCGCTCGAGGCGCCGCGATCGGACAACACATACACCGACGAGCCCGACACGTCGGGATTGGCGATCGCGTCAGCATGAACGGAGACGAACAGGTCGGCCTTGGCCTTGCGCGCGCGCTTGGTACGTTCCTGCAGGCTGATGAAGTAGTCGCCGTCGCGCGTGAGCACGGCTTTCATGCCGGGCTCTGCGTTGATGCGCGCCGCCAGAACCTTCGCAACCTCGAGCACCACGTCTTTCTCGTGCGAACCGCGCTTGCCGGAAGCGCCAGGATCCACGCCCCCGTGCCCGGCATCAATCGCGATGACGATGTCGCGCCCGGATTCGCTCGGCGCATGAGCGGGACGAATCGCCACGGGAACTGCCGGGGCCGCGGGCGTCACTGCAACGGTTCTGGCGGCGCCGGTGTTGGCCGCGACGCCTGCGATGTCGAGCACGAGCCGGTGTCCGGCCTCACCGGCCGGCAGTACGTCGGTGGTGTCTATGGTCACGGCGCCGGCGACTTCGAATACCAGCCGCAGACCGCTGTGTGGCAACTTGCCCGCGCGCATCGAAGTGATCACGCCGTCGGCAGCGGGCATCTTCGACTTCAATGAGGACCGCGAGACGTCGAGCACCACGCGGGCTGGACTGTCTAACAGAAAGGCCTTGTGGGTGACGGGCCCGGTGAGATCGAGGACCACCCGCGTACCGGTTTCCGTGGCGGAAATCCGGATGTCGCGGATTTCAGCGGCGACGAGATTCCCGGAGACTCCCGCAACAGATGCGAGCAGCGCCAACCAGACTCCGAGTCGCTTCCGCAAAAAACCCTTCCCCATCATGGAGTTCAACGCCTGACCTGCGGCCCAATTTACTTATTCGGCGCAAGGAATTCAATCCTCTCGATGCGATGCCCGTCCAGCTCGATGGAAAAGGCGAATTGCAGGTCCGGTGCCGGCAGCCGCCCCGCCCCTCGCTCCGGCCATTCGACCAGCCACAGGAAACCCGGCCGGTGGTAATCCGGCAGGCCCAGGTGCTCGAGTTCGGCAGGGTCCACGAGCCGGTAGAGGTCGAGATGGATGGCCTGCGTCTCCGGCAGATCGTAGGTTTCCAGCAAGGTGTAGCTCGGGCTCTTGATGGTTCCGCGCGCGCCGAGCGCGCGCAACGCGCCGCGCGCGAAGGTCGACTTGCCGGCGCCGAGTTCGCCGCGCAGCTCGACCACGCGGCACGGCGCGCCGCGCGGCGGTGGAGCGCCTAACAAGCGTGCGCCCAGCGCTTCGGTCTCCTCGCCGCTGTGTGTGCGCCACACCTGCGGCATCTCGCCGGTCACGGATTCACCCAGCCACGCAGCTCGGCGATGACGTCGCTGGCGATGAGGCCGCGCTGCCCGCCTTGCGCGGCGGAATCCCCGGCCAGTGCATGCGCCAGCACGCCGACCCGCGCGGCAAGCGCGCTGTCGCCACACTGCGCGCGCAATCCCGCGATGACGCCGGTGAGCACGTCACCCATGCCGGCGGTGGCCATGCCGGGATTGCCGCGCTCGCAAATCGCCAGTTCGGTGGTCCCGGCGGCGGTGCTGGCCACCAGCGTACCCGCACCCTTGAGCACCGCCACCGCGCCATAGCGGGAATGCAGCTCGCGCGCCGCGCCCAGACGATCGGCCTGAACCGCGCGGGTGTCGACGCCTAACAATCTCGCCGCTTCACCCGGGTGCGGAGTGATGATCCAGTCGGACGGCAGCTTTGCCGGGTTCATCGCCAGCAGATTCAGCGCGTCGGCGTCCACCACCACGGGTTTGCCCGAAGTGGCGCGCACCGCCGTCCACAGGCGCTGCGCCCAGCTGGCAGTGCCGAGCCCCGGGCCAATCGCCAGCACATCGGCGGCGCTCATGGCCTCATCGAGCGCGGTGTCGTACGCCACGGGTAGATAGATGAGCTCGGGCCGCGTGGCGCTCACCGCGACCAGGTTTTCCGCGGCTCCTGCCACCGTGACCAGGCCTGCGCCGGCACGCAACGCTGCCTCACCGGCAAGCCGCAGCGCGCCCGGCATGCCGGTGCCACCGCCGATCACGAGCACGCGGCCGTTCGATCCTTTGTGCGCTTCGCGCCGGCGGCGCGGCAGGCTCGCGGCGAGTTCGCCATCATCGATGCGCTTCATGAGCGGTGTGAATTGCGGGTGCGCGGGTGCCACGATTCCCAGATCGTCGAGCAGCACCACGCCTGCGTGTTCGGGCCCGGCGCCGAGGAACAGTCCCGACTTGAGCGCAACGAAGCACAACGTCAGTTCCGCATGTACTGCCGCCTCGTGCACCGCGCCGCTGTCGGCGTTCACTCCCGAGGGAAGGTCGAGCGCCAGCACCGGGCGTTTCGCCGCGTTGATGGCGCGAATAACCGTTAGTGTCTCGGCGCGTGGCGGACCCGACAGGCCGATGCCTAACAAGGCGTCGACGATGAGGTCGCTGCCGGAGAGCGCGTCCGCCGCGAACGGATGCGCGCTGCCGTCCGTGGCCAGCCACTCCTCCTGCGCGCGGCGCGCATCGCCGCTCAGCTTGTCGGGTGGCGCGGCCGCCAGCACCAGCGCTTCGAGACCGGCGGCGCGCGCGAGCCGCGCCAGCACGTAGCCATCGCCACCGTTGTTACCGGCACCGCAGACCACCGCCAGCCGTTTGGCCTGCGGCCAACGGGCGCGCACGATTTTCAGCGCGCCCTCCGCCGCACGGGTCATCAACGTGAAGCCTGGCACGCGCCGTTTCTCGATCTCCCAAGCGTCGAGCGCGCGCACCTGCGCGGCGGAGTAGATGGCGGTCGGACGGTTCATGGCGCGAATTATACTGGTCACGTGACTGACCCCGAACTCAAGAACACCCTGGTGGCGTTGGCCCGCAAGCGCGGCTTCGATGCGCTCGGCGTCAGCAACGTGGCGATACCGGCAGATGCCGCGCACCTGCACCGCTGGCTCGACGCCGGCAAACACGGCGAGATGGGCTACATGGCCAAGCATGGCACCCGCCGCACCCACCCCGAGGAACTGGTGCCCGGCACCGTGCGCGTGCTCTCGGCACGAATGAATTACTGGCCGGAAGACGCGAGCGATGCCACCGCGGTACTCGCCGATCCCGACGCGGCCTACGTGTCGCGCTACGCGCTCGGCCGCGACTATCACAAGGTGTTACGCAACGCACTGCAGGGGCTCGCCGAGGACATCGTCGAACGCATCGGGGCCATGGGTTATCGCGTGTTCGTCGATTCCGGGCCGGTGCTCGAGAAAGCGCTGGCGCGCAACGCCGGGCTCGGTTGGATCGGCAAACACACCAATCTCATCGCGCGCGACGCCGGCTCCTATTTTTTCATCGGCGAGATTCTCACCGATCTGCCGCTGCCCGCGGATGAAGCCGCGAGCGCGCATTGCGGCACCTGCACGGCGTGCATACCTGCCTGCCCCACGGGCGCCATCACCGCCCCCCATCAACTCGATGCGCGGCGCTGCATTTCGTATCTCACCATCGAGCTGCACGGCGCGATTCCGACCGAACTGCGCCGCATGATGGGCAACCGCATTTACGGCTGCGACGACTGCCAGCTCGTCTGCCCGTGGAACAAATTCGCGCGCGCTGCCGCGCATCCGGATTTCAAGACGCGGCACCGGCTCGACAAGTCGCGGTTGAGCGAGCTTTTCGCGTGGACCGAAGCCGAGTTCCTCGAGCGTACCGAGGGCTCGGCGATCCGCCGCATTGGCTATGAGCGCTGGTTGCGCAACATCGCCGTGGCGTTGGGGAACGCGCCGGCCACGGCCGCGAACCAGGCCGCGCTCGTCGCACGCCGCGATGATGGATCAGCTCTGGTCCGCGAGCATGTGGAGTGGGCGCTCGGTGAACAGGCGCGCCGCAGCTCGCAGCTGCGTCTGGCACAGCCCGACCGCTAGCGCGGAAGCAGCGCCCACGCCCCGATGCTGTCGAGGCCCTCGCCCACGGGGAGCATCAGCTGCGGTCCATCCAGATTGACGAGCGAAAACTCATTGCCCGGGAGAGCGACCATCGCGGTATAGCCATCCGGATCGAGAACGTAGTAGCTGGCCGTCTGGTCGGGCGGCGACACTTCGATGCTCTCGGCTCCCAGGGCCTGGCGTCGAGTCACGTGCAATTGCAGGACCGCGCCGGCGTTACCGGCGTTGCGCCGCATGTAAGCAATGCGCTCACCATCGCGGCTGTACTTGGGGTAGCCGACATTGACGCCGGGAGGCGCCGCCACATTGACGCGCACGGGCGCGGACGGCGAGCCGAAAGTGATCTCGTAGATGTCGCACGAGCCGCCGGGGTTGTGCACGGTATCGCAGCCGGAAATGATCAGCGAAGCCAGGGAATCGGCGCGCATGAGAAAGGGACGGTCGGTCGAAGAGTAGGTAGCCGATTGCTGGAACAGCGTCGGCCCGACGGCAACCGTGGTTCCCGGAGCCAGCGGATCGGCCAAGCGCACCTGTGACGGATCGAGGCCGGCGTGCGACACCTGCATGAGTAGCGTCGCGCCGTTCGGACTCAGGACCGGAATCGAGGTGAAATCCGGATTGGTCAACGGCTCGTGCAAAAGCGTTTCCAGGTCTGGTTGCGCCGGGTCCGAGACATAAATGGAACGTGGAATGCCGGTGAGCGCGCGCGTCGCCACCAGGCGTGATTCCGTCGGCGTGACGAGGAAAGAATCGATGGCGCCGCTGGTGCCCGGAATCAACGGAGTCACGCGCGTGATGACGCGCGTGGCGAGGTCGGCGCGATACACCGCGTTCGTCGAAGTAGATGGAGTGGGCTGTTGTCTGCCGACGAAGTAGATGCGCGTGTCGGTGCCGTTGAACGCGACCTGGGGCGTCTGGTAAAGCACGGCGGGGTCGGTCAACGCCGCGGCCATTCCCGCCGCCTGCGCATCGAACAGCCACAAGGTGTCGCTGCCCGTGGTGCCGTTGCGCAGTTGATAGACGACGTACCGGCCATTGGAGCTGATCGCCATCGCCTGCAGCGAGTCGCTGAACGGCAGCCTCGGGCTGACATCGCGCATGACATCGGGATGATCCAGCTCCACGTAGCGAACCTGTTTCTCGCCGGTCCCGGCAAAGTCCACGACCAGCATGATGGCGCGGCCATTCGCCGAATATCGCGCCTGCTGCAGCGTGGCCGGCGCGAGCGAAGGATGCGCACGATAGCTGCGCAGGAAATCGTTGACGTAGATGCCCATCGGGGCGAGCGGATCATCGAGCGATCTGCCGTGAAAGATCGCCTTGAATGGCGCGACACCCACGAACACCACTGCGTGGGCCGTGCTCGCCACGCCGCCTGCGTCGGTGACGCGATAGTCGAAACGCGTCATGCCCTTGAAGCCCGCGGGCATGGCCAGCGAGATCACGCCGCGTGCTCCGACCGTGGCGGTACCCACGAGTGGCGCGCCGATCACCGCGACCGTGAGCGCGGCGCCATCCACGTCGTTGTCATTGGCGAGCACCGCCAGTGAATCGGTGGCGGTGACCGTGAACACATCGTCACGCGCGGCGACGGTGTCAGGCACTGACGCAAGCGTGACGGTCACGACGGCCGTCGCGGACTGCGCCGCCGAATCGGTAACGCGCGCCTGGAAAGTATCTGTACCGTTGAAGTTGGCATTGGGCGTGTACGTGAATGCGCCCGCGGTGGTGATCGCGACCGCACCGCCCGTGGGATTCGCCGCCACGGCATAGGTGATCGTATCGCCGGGATCGCTGGCCGCGAGTTGCCCGGTGAGCACTGCGTCTTCGGTACCGGAAAAAGCCTGGGCCTGGATAGTCGGTGCCGCGTTGGCGGGCGGCGGATTTACGCCGCCACTGCTGCTCCCGCTTCCTCCTCCACCGCCGCCGCAGGCACTCAGTGTCAGGACGGCAATCGTTGCGGTCGCGCGCAGCATCCATGAGTGCGTGATCACTTCGCTGTCCAGCATTGCTCGCGCCTCATTTTCCGTATTCCGGCAAGTACCGCACATTGTCGATCAGTCGTGCCTTGCCGAGCCGGGACGCGGCAAGCACGACGAATTCCTTCGTGTCGGGTTGCGCCGGCGCCAGCGACTTCGCGTCACGCACGCTGAAGTAATCGGTGCGAAACCCGGCGCCGTCGAGCGCCGAGCGTCCGGTAGCTTCGATCTGCGCGAAATCTCGCGAGCCGGCCCGCAGCGCCTGAACTGCCTGGCTCAACTGCCGGTAGATAGTGGGCGCCAGCTTGCGCTGCGCCTCGTCCAGGTACTGGTTGCGCGAGCTCATGGCGAGTCCGTCGGCTTCGCGCACGGTCGGCGCGCCGACGATTTCCACGCGCAGGCACAGGTCCGCGACCATGCGGCGGATCACCGTGAGCTGCTGGAAGTCTTTCTCGCCGAAGATCGCGACATCCGGGTCGACGATGTTGAACAGCTTGGCAACGACGGTTGCCACGCCTTCGAAATGCCCCGGACGGAATTCGCCGCACAGAATGCCGGAGATGCCCGGCACTTCGACGCGGGTCGCCTGCGCCGAACCGTTCGGATAAATCTCGCCGACTTCCGGCGTGAACATGAGGTCGCAGCCCGCGTGCTCGAGCATCTTCGAATCCTGCGTGGGCGTACGCGGATAGTGCGCGAAGTCCTCGTTCGGCCCGAATTGCATTGGATTGACAAAAATACTGGCGACGAAACGCTTGCCGTGCCGACGTGCCGCCTCGATGAGGCTTACATGGCCGGCGTGCAGGTTGCCCATGGTGGGCACGAACACCACGCGTTCGCCGGCGGCATGCCACTGCGATACCTGCGCGCGCACGCCGGCGATGGTGGTGACGGTCTGCATGGGCTCGCGGCGGACTTCAAGCATGGAATTCATGCTCGGGCGCGGGATAGGTTTTCTTTTTCACGGCCTCGACGAAACGCTGCAGCGCGTGGAGGTTCGACGTGGCGCCATCCATGAAATTCTTCACGAAGCGCGGCTTGCGGCCCGAGGTGATGTCGAGCACGTCATAGAGCACGAGGATCTGGCCATCGGTATCGGGACCGGCGCCAATGCCGATGACCGGCACTTCGAGCGCCTCGGTGATCTTTTTGCCGAGCTCCGACGGAATGCATTCGAGCAGCACGATGTCGGCGCCAGCGGACTCGAGCGCCTTGGCGCTGTCGAGCATGCGCTTTGCCGCCGCCTCGTCGCGCCCCTGCACCTTGAAGCCGCCGGTCTTGTGGACCGACTGCGGTTTCAAGCCGAGGTGAGCGCACACCGCGATGTCATGGCGCGCGAGGAACTCGACGATCTCCAGCTGGCCCAGGCCGCTTTCGAGCTTCACCATCTCAGCGCCGCCCTCCTGCATCAGGCGCACGGAATTCGCCAGCGCGATGTCGGCGGTCGGATAGCTCGCGAACGGCAGGTCGGCCACCAGGAACGGACGATGCAGGCCACGCGCCACCGCTTTGCAGTGATAGACGATGTCGTCCATGGTCACGGGCACGGTGGTGTCGTGACCCTGCAGCACCATGCCCAACGAGTCACCGACCAACACCAGGTCGGTATCGGCGTTGTCGCACAACACGGCGAAACTCGCGTCATAGCAAGTGATGCAGGCGATCTTTTGATGCTCGCGCTTCATCTTGTCGAGCGTGCCCAACGAGACCGGCGGCCGCGTCGAATCGCGTTGTTCGAGCTGTGTATACAAGTGAACCCCTCTGCTTCGTGCGTCGCCGCTAGATCGTACCGTGGCGAAGCGGGTTGTAGTACATGCGCCCCTTTTTCATGCGCCTGATCGCGCCCACCAGCTCGTCGAAATCGGCCTGGTTCTGCACCGGATCCATGCTGGCGGCATTCACGATCAGCAACGGCGCCTGGTCGAACTCATGGAAGAAACGCGCATAGGCGTCGTTGAGCCGCGTGAGATAGGCGGCGTCGATGCTGCTTTCGTACTGGATGCCGCGCCTGGCAATGCGCTGCAATAGCGTCTCCACGGGCGCCTGCAGGTAGACCACGAGGTCGGGCTTGGGCGGATCCACCGCCAGCCGCGATGCCACCTGTTCGTACAGCGCCATCTCGGCGGCATCGAGTGTCAGGCCGGCGAACAGCCGGTCCTTTTCGAATAGATAGTCGGCGACGCGCCGTGGCGCAAACATGTCCTGTTGTTTGAGCGTGCCGAGCTGCTGCGCGCGTTGAAACAGGAAGAAGAGCTGCGCCGGCAGCGCGCCGGTTTTCTGATTGCGATAGAAGCGCTCGAGGAACGGATTCTGCGCGTCCTGCTCGAGGACCAGCTCCGCCTCGAGCGTTTCCGCGAGCCGTTTGGCGAGGCTGGTCTTGCCCACCCCGATAGGGCCTTCGACCACGATGTAGCGCTGCGCCAGCGCCTCGGGTCCGGCACTGCGCGCGGCCGCGGCCCCAGCCGAGGTTTCCGTGTCGGGAGGGCTCACAGTTTCCCGATGCCGCGGTTCGGCACACGGTCGCGCAGCGCGGCGACGCGGCCCACACCCGGCACTTCCAGGTCCGGCGCGATATCAGCCAGCGGATAGAGCACGAAATCACGCGCGGCGATCCCCGGATGAGGCAGCGTCAGGGTCTCGGTGGCGCGTGTCTCGCAACCGACCACCAGCAGATCGAGATCGATGAGCCGCGGACCCCAACGCTCGCGCGGCGGATCGCGGCCCAGCTCGCGCTCGAGCGCGCGCAGCGCCGCCAACAGCTCTTCAGGCGTCGACTGGGTGAGCAGGCCGGCGACCGCGTTGACGAACGCAGGCTGCACCACCTCGCCCAGCGGTTGCGTGCGATACAGCGGCGAGCTAACTATCAGACGGCTGCGTGGCAGGCCGCGCAGCGCGTCGAGCGCGCGTGCCACCTGCAGCGCGGGTTCGGCCAGATTGCTGCCCACACCGATGTAGGCGGGCAACCAGCGCGCCTCGATCTCGTTCGGGGTCACGGAAACCTCGGACGCGGCGGCATTCATGAGGCCGCGGGTGCGCGCCCCCGCCCACGGCGCCGGCG
>JBDTSV010000074.1:0-10287 GCA_039930985.1 Pseudomonadota bacterium | reverse complement strand
GTCGGTTGCCTTGGCGCCGCGCGCACGCATGGCGGTGAATGCCGCGTGACCGGGCGTGTCCAGGAACGTGACCATGCCCTTCGCCGTTTCCACGTGATACGCGCCGATGTGCTGGGTGATCCCGCCGGCTTCACCCGCGGCCACTTTGGTGGTGCGGATGTAGTCGAGCAACGAGGTCTTGCCGTGATCGACGTGACCCATGACGGTGACGACGGGCGGGCGCGGTGATTCCGTCTCGGGTGCTTCCGCGCCCTGCAGATCTTCTTCGACCTGGTCGCCTTTCAGAACCTTGGCGATGTGACCCATTTCTTCGACGACCAGCGTGGCCGTGTCGCGATCGATGGGCTGATTGATGGTGGCCATCACGCCCATGTTGATCATGGTCTTGATGACCTCGGTGGCCTTGACCGCCATCTTCTGCGCGATCTCCTGCGGCGTGATCGTCTCGCCGATGGTGACTTCGCGCCTGATCGGCGCGGTGGGCATTTCGAACGCGTGGCGCGCTTCGACATTTACGCCGCCGCTGCTGCGTTCCTTTACGCGCTTCTTTTTCTTGTTGCGCGCACCGGCGCCGGCCGCGACGTGCAGCTCCTGGCGTCCGTAGCGCGTGTCCTTGGCGGGATCGACAGCGGCGACCGGGGCTTTTTCCGCCTTGTGACGCTCGGGACGAGCCGGCGAAACCGCAGCTTCGGCGGCAGCGCGCCGCTGCGACTCGGTTTCCTGGCGGGCGCGCTGCTCGTCCTGCTGACGCCGCGCTTCTTCGGCCTGCTTCTTCTTCGTGGCCTCGTCTTCGATGCGGCGGCGATTCTCCGCCTCCATGCGCTCGCTTTCCTTGCGCGCGGCTTCAGTGCGCTCGCGCTCGGCGGCTTCCTGCGCTTCGAGTTCCTTGCGCTTTTCGTCTACCGCGCCTTGCGTCTGCTTGTTCTGCTCTTCGAGAACGTCACGCTTGATGTAGGTTTTCTTATGGCGAACTTCGACGTTCACGGTGCGCGCGCGCCCCTGCTGGCTCGCCTGCTTGAGCTCGCTCTGCGACTTGCGCGCCAGCGTGATCTTGCGGGGCGCGGCGGCTCCTGCGGTCTTGCTCGGCTCGGCGGCACCGTGGGCGCGCCGCAGATGCGTGAGCAGCTCGAGCTTGGCCTCGTCGCTGATGAGCGCCTGGGGACCTTCCACCTGGATACCGGCGGATTCGAGCTGCACCAGCAGCCGATCGACCGGGACCTTCAGGACTTCAGCAAATTGCTCAACGGTGACATCGGACATAGATTTTCCTTAGGCGCGACCGGCTTCGAACCAGATTTCGCGCGCCTTCATGATGAGCTTGCCGGCCTCTTCGGACGTGAGCCCTTCGATGTCTAACAAGTCGTCGACGGCCTGGTCGGCCAGATCCTCGCGCGTGCGCACGCCGCGGCGGGCCAGCGCCAGCGCGAGATCGGGCTTCATGCCCTCGAGCAACAACAGATCGTCGGCCGGCATGCCGGCATCGAGCGTTTCCTCACTGGCGATCGCCTGCGTCAGCAGCACGTCGCGCGCACGGTTGCGCAATTCCTTGACCATGTCCTCGTCGAACTCTTCGATCTTGGCAAGCTCGGACTGCGGCAGGTAGGCAACCTCCTCCACGGTGGAAAAGCCTTCCTGCACCAGGATCGTCGCCACGTCTTCATCGACGTCGAGTGACTTCTTGAAATTTTCGACCAGCGTTTTCGCCTCGGTCTCGCTCTTCGCCTCGGCGTCGGTCTCCGTCATGACGTTGAGGTCCCAGCCCGTGAGCTGGCTGGCGAGGCGGATGTTCTGGCCGCCGCGGCCGATGGCCTGCGACAGTTTGTCCTCGGCCACCGCGATATCCATGCTGTGCGCGTCCTCGTCGACCACGATGGACAGCACTTCGGCCGGTGACATGGAATTGATGACGAACTGCGCCGGATTGTCGTCGTGCGGAATGATGTCGACGCGCTCGCCGGCGATTTCGTTCGACACGGCCTGCACGCGCGAACCGCGCATGCCGACGCAGGCGCCGACCGGATCGACCCGCGGCTCGAGGCTCTTGACGGCGATCTTGGCGCGCACACCCGGATCGCGCGCGGCGCCGAGAATCTGGATCAGGCCCTGGCCCACTTCGGGAACTTCGAGCTTGAAGAGCTCGACCAGGAATTCACGCGCGGTGCGCGTGAGGAACAACTGCGGGCCGCGCGGCTCGGAGCGCACTTCCTTGAGGAACGCCTTGAGGCGGTCCTGACTCTTGACGATTTCGCGCGGAATCATCTCGGTGCGCGGCACGAAACCTTCGGCGTTGCCACCGAGGTCGACATAGATGCCGTTGCGATCGACGCGCTTCACCACGCCCGACACCAGCGTGCCGACGCGATCTTTATAAGCGTCGACCACCTGTGAACGTTCGGCCTCGCGCACTTTCTGCACGATGACCTGCTTGGCCTGCTGCGCGGCGATACGGCCGAACATGACCGACTCCATCGGCTCTTCGACGAACCCGCCGATTTCCGCGGCCGGATTCATGTCGAGCGCATCTTCCATGCGCAGCTCGCGCTGCGGGGTTTCGAGCTCCTTGGAGTCGTCGGCGAACACCTTCCAGCGACGGAAAGTGTCGTAGTCCCCGGTCTTGCGGTTGATGGCGACGCGCACGTCCCACTCCTCGCCGTGCTTCTTGCGGGTGGCCGAAGCCAGCGCCGCTTCGAGCGCGTCGAAAATGATTTCCTTGTCGACACTCTTCTCGTTCGAGACGGCATCGACAACCAGCAGAATTTCTTTATTCATGGGTCCAGCTTCCTAACTACAGGGGCGCTAACCGCGCCCTACCTATTTCCGCGAACTTTATGCTCACGGAGAAATTGTCCACGTCCAGATCGATGCTCTCGCCGTCCGCACGGCGCAGCCTGCCCGTGTATCGCTTGCGGCCGTCGCGCGCCACCGTAAGCTCGACCTTCACGCGCTCGCCGACGAACTGCGCGAAATGCTCGGGCGTGCGCAAGATGCGGTCCAGTCCCGGCGACGAAACCTCGAGCGAATACGCACCGGGGAACGGATCGTTGGCATCGAGCAAATCCGACAGCGCGTGGCTCGCATTGCCGCAGTCATCGACGTCGATCCCTTCGGGATGGTCGATATAAATGCGCAGCGTTCCCCCGTCCTGCCCAGGCACGAACTCCACTTCGACGAGTTCGTACCCGATTTCTTTCAGAGCCGGCTCAAACAGGGAGATGAGACGGTCATGCAGTGCCGTTTCCATCCACCCCTCCAACAAAAAAGGGCCCCAAAGGCCCCGAATACACGCGTCGTCACTAAATGGCGGCGCTCCAAAAAAACAAAAGCCCCATCGGGGCCTTCAACTTCGCTCGGGTCCTCGCGGGCTGCTACGCCCCTACCCCATCGAGGGCGCGGATTGTACGGCAGAGATTCAGTTGTTGACAGACCATGGGCTATTCCAGTACCTTGCGTTTCCAAGGTAGCTGTCTCAACCCATGAACATCAGTGAAAAACTCGCGCCGATCCGTAAGGGCCTGCTCGAATTCGTGATCCTCAAGATCGTGGCCGGTGACAAGGTCTATGTCGCCGACATGCTCAAGTTGCTGGGGCCCACGGATTTCGCGACCCAGGAAGGGACTCTGTATCCCCTCCTGAGCAAGCTGCGGCGCGAAGAGCTGGTGGACTACGAGTGGCAGGAGTCTGACGCGGGGCCGCAGCGCAAGTACTACAAACTCACTGCCAAGGGACGAACGCAGCTGTCGACGCTCAATGATTACTGGAAAGACTTGAACCGTACCCTCGCCGAATTTGGGAATTAAGCCATGCAAAAAGTGGTCAGCATCAGCCTCAATGGCATCGCGTATCAGCTCGAAGAGCCCGGATACAACCAGCTCCGGGTCTATCTCGAGCGCGCCGAAGCGCGTCTCAAGGACAGCCCGGATCGCACGGAAATCATGAACGATCTCGAACAGGCCGTCGGCGAGAAGTGCGCGCGCGTACTGAGCTCGCACAAGACGGTCGTCAGCGAAGCGGAACTCGCGCGGATCATCGAAGAGATGGGGCCGGTGGAATCCGCCGAGGAAAAACCGGCCGGTGCGGCCGGCGGGAATGTCGGCGGCCCTGCCGGCGCCTCGCCCTCCCCTGCGGAAGGCCCCGCGCCGCGCAAGCGGCTCTACAACATCCGCGAAGGCTCGATGTGGAGCGGCGTCTGCAACGGCATTGCGGCGTACATCAACGTCGACGTCACCTGGGTGCGCATTGCCTTCGTGATCCTCACGTTCCTGACGTCGGGCGGCATGCTGCTCGTGTACCTCGCCATGATGTTCATCGTGCCTTATGCCAACACCTCGGAAGAGCGTGCCGCGGCATTCGGCGCGCCGTTCAGCACCGAGGAATTCCTCGGCCGCGCAAAAAAAAACTTTGAGCACTTCGGCAAGGACCGGCAATGGCGCCGTGAATGGCGCCGCCAGCAGCGCCAGTGGCACAAGCAGTGGCTGAACATGAACGAGCAGATGCGACACGCAACCGCTCAGGCCGCGCCTTACATGAGCCACACGGCTCGGGCCATCACGGGCGTATTCGTGCCCATCATCGCCATCATCGGCGCGGTCCTGTTCGTCGCCTGGATCCTGGCGCTGGTCTCGTTGATCACGCAGCACAATGTCTTCGGCTGGGCGCTGCCGCATGGCATGCCGCTCTGGGTGGGCATCCTGGTGCTCGCGCTGGTCTATTTCGCGATCTCGACGCCGCTCAAGATGATCCGCCATGGCGGCCATGAGGCGGCGGGCTATCACCCCGGCTGGCGCGCGCTGCACGGACTCATATGGATTGGCTTCACCGCGCTGTTCTTCTGGCTCGCGTATACCTTCTTCCCGGGAGTCCGTGAGCTCGTCGATCAGCTGATGTGGGCAGCGGACCTCACGGTATCCAACATCTCGGAGACGATTGCTTGAAGGCATTAGAGACCGTTACCGTCGAAACCGGACCCAATCCCACTTTCTCGATCATCTGGATGCACGGCCTCGGCGCCGACGGTCACGACTTCGAGCCGCTGGTGCCCGAACTACTCGAAGACGGCATGCCAAGCTTGCGCTTCGTGTTCCCGCACGCGCCGGTGCGGCCGGTGACCATCAACAATGGTTACCAGATGCGCGCCTGGTACGACATCATCGGCATCGACCGGCGCTCGGCTGAAGACTTTGACGGCATCAATGCGTCGGCGAAGGCCATCGGCGAGTTGATCAAACTAGAGAACGAACGTGGCGTCGCCACGCCGCGCATCGCAATCGCCGGATTCTCGCAAGGCGGCGCCATGGCGCTGCATCTCGTCACGCGGCACGCGGAGAAATTCGCCGCCGTCATCGCCCTCTCCTGTTATCTGCCGCTGACACGCGAGCTCGCGTCGGCACGACACCAGGCGAACCAGGCCACACCGATATTCATGGCGCACGGAACCCAGGATCCGGTGGTGCCGATCGCGCTCGGCGATGAGTCGCGGCACCTGCTGGAAGCCGAAGGGTATCCCGTGGAGTGGCACAGTTACCCCATGCCGCACGCGCTGTGCGAGCCGGAAGTGGCCCACCTGCGTGCGTTTCTGAGCAAGCAACTTAGTCAGTAACGAAGATCTTGAGGCGGCCCTGGACGGGACCGCTCAGAGTCGCTCCCTGCAAGGTGTACGCGACGCGGATCGTTTGCCCGGCGGCCGCCTCTCGCAGACACAGTCGCAGCGGCTCGAAGAACGCCTCCGCGGTTCCACGCCGTGGAATCCGCAGACCGGTGACCTGAACCGCGATGGTCCGGGGTCCGACGTCAATCTTGGGATACAGCGCGCGACCGGACGCGAACTCCCCGGGCGCCGCGTAGGCCCGCGCCGCCAACTCGACGCCATCGATGCGCGGAATCTTCAGTGTGAGCACCAGGTCTTTCTGCACTTTATCGCTGAGATTGCTGAGCAGCAGGTTGATGCGATGCGCACGCAATTCGTAACGGTAGTGGTCATCCGCGGCCGCGTTTTCCAGTGGCACCTTGCACAGGAGCACGCGCATGGTCTTCGTACCCTGGTTCTTGTAGGGAATTGTTTCGCCCGAAATCTGCGCGTGCATCAGCCGCGCGATCCGCGAGTCCGTGCGTCCGAGCACCACCTTTGACACGCGCTTCGCCTCGAGCATCCGATCGATTTTGCGCGCGGCCTTAGCCGACGGCAGCGCATCGAGCGGCATCACCGGCAGCGCCAGTTCCTCGCGCGGCAACTCGCCCGGAAAACCCACGCTCACATCGCCAACCTCCTGCCGCCTGAAACGTGTTTCAAAGATGCGTTGCAGGTGTTTGCGCAGCAGCCGTCGGTGTTTGACGCCGCGCCGCGCCCACCCACCACCCGCTGGCATGGTGGCCGAGACGCGCCGGGACAGAAGATAGGGAGGGTCCTCGCACGCTTCGAGACACACGACACCGATAAGCACGTCGTCGATGCGAATAGACTCGAGCACCAGTCGAATCGCCGGCTCGACGGTGCTCGCCAGATACCCCGGCGCCACCCGACAGAAACTCTTCCAGCTGCGCTCGGAGATTCCCGGGAAACGGCGCTCGCAACCCGGCCGATCGTCCACGCCGATAAAGAGGAACCGCCGCCCGACGATCGCCGCATTCGCGAGCGCGATGACATCGCGCAGCAGCTCCGATTGTTCGCCGCGCCGATAGGCGCGCTCACGAAAAGCAATCGAAGAATCGGCATCCTCTAGTTGGGCAAGTTCGAGCAGCGCGCGCATCGGGGGACGCAGTGTCGGATAAATGGCGGTCAGCCGGAGTGATGCAGGTCAGCGGCGTCATTCCCAATGAAGTCTGAGGCCTGCGGTTTGCGACGGGACTCGCGGTTCACTCCTGCTCCGGGTAAACATAAGCCAAACAATCTGCGCGAAGCCTCACAGGCGCGCGATGGTCCGCCGCGCATCGGCCACGAGTCGCACATCGTCCGGCAGTGCTGAACTCTTGAGAATGTCGATGGCGCGCGTGAACTGCGCGCGCGCCTCCTGTCTGGCACCGTTGGCAAAATGCCCCCGTGCCGCCCAGTACGCCGCCTGGCCCGCGCAGCGATTCGAGGCGTCGAAGTCCAGCCAATAGGCATTCACGGCGGCAAACGATTCATTCGCCGCGACGATCTTGTCTTGCGCCAACAGAGTCCTGCCGAGATTCATCGCGATATCCGCGCGCAGCGGCGTCATACCCACGAAGGTCTTGCGGACCGATTCATCGGCCTGGCGCAGCCAGTCTTCCGCCTCACCGGCCCGGCCGAGCGCCAATCGTGCAACACCGATGCCTTGCAATGCTTCAGCGCGAAATTTCTGATTGCTCGCGGAGCTGGCCGTATTCGCGAGTGCCTCACGAAACGCCCGTTCACTCTCGTCCCACTGCGACCGCAGCTGTCGTGCGAGACCAATCGCGTTCCAGGTCGATTCGAGGCTGTCGTCCTTGGCGGATTCCCTCGCGAGCTGCAACGTCGAGTGGAGCAATTCATCGGCCTGCCCAAATTTTCCACTCAGCGCGAGCGCAGCTCCGTAGTCCGACTGCGCCAGCACGATCCACGAGCCCTTGCCGACGTCGTGCTGTTGTTCGAGCTCTATCGCATGACGCAGCAGATCGAGAGAGTCCTGCACCATGCGGGCCGCAAACGTCGACCGGGCAAGATTGACGAGTTCCCTGGCCTGCCCGAGGCCAGGCTCCTGGTTTCCTTCGTAGGCCTGCCGTCTCGTGTTCAGCAGGCCCTTGAAATCACCGAGTCGCGACTGTGCACGCGCCAACGAGGAAAACCAGGTGTACCTCGAAGGATTCGTCGGCCCGTAAAGCTGGGCCGCGAGCTCGTTGGCCGCGTTGAGGTGCGAGATCGCCGCCTGGAGTTCGCCCATCTCGAGGAGCACGGTGCCATACCGCCCCTCCGCCTGTATGACCAGCGCGCCGGAATGTCCCGGTGACGCCAGGGCCCGGGCATCGCGCAACACCTGCTCGGCGACCAATCGCGCGTCTTCGAGACGTCCGGCATCCTGTATGAACGTGGCAAGGTGATAGCGGGCCGAAATGGTTTCCGAATGCGCCGGCCCCAGCGCCGCGGCCACTGCGGCGACACCCTCCCGCGCGAGCGCGATGGCGGCTTCGGGATTCCCGTCTTCGGATTCGGCGTATGCCAGCGAGATCAACATCTCGTTGAGCAGCCGACCGGTTCTTGGCTGGTGCTTGCGCAGATCCGGCAGGGTCAGCGCGGCAATACTTCGCACCTGCGCGTACTCACCGTTTTCCGACGCGATCACCCCGAGGCGTGCGCGCGCCTCGGCGATCAGCACATCGTCGCGGGGTCGCAGGCGTTCGGCCATCTCGATCGCTTTCGTGAGTGTTTCCTTCGCCGCGCCATCTTGACTGAGATTCATCTGGCTCTCGCCGACGAGCGTCAGCAGCTCGACGGCGTTCTGCGGCTGCGCCACGAGCTCGCTGTCGATGCGCTCGCGCGCCAGCGTGAGTAGTTCGACCGCGGTCATGGAGTCCTTGCCGGTGTAGAACGGATCGGCCGAGCGAAAGATCGACGCGATGAATTCCTTGGATTCCTCCGCGCGCTGCCGCTCGACGCGTGCCACCTGCAACTGCCACAACGACACAGCGAATCCGCTCCCCAGCGCCACTACGACCGCCAAGGTGGCGCCGACCGCGAGACGATTGCGCCGTGAGAATTGTCGAATTCGATACCAGGCGGAATCCGCTCGCGCGAGCACCGGCTCGCGTTCCAGGTATCGACGGATGTCGTCGGCGAAAGCCGCGACGGTCGGATAGCGATCCTCGGGGCGCTTCTTCAGCGCCTTCTGCACGATGTTCTCGAGATCGCCGCCGAGCTCGCGGCGCAATCGCGCGAACGTCGTCGTGCGATCGCGGGCCAGCGCCTCGTGGTCGCCCGTGTCGATGACGCGGACCATTCGCCGCGGTTCATGGTGCACCACCGAGTGTTCCCAGGTCGCCCGCTCCCGACTCGCCACCTCGTAGGGAAGCTTCCCCGCCAGGAGCACGTACAGCAGCACACCCAGGGAATACACGTCAGCGGCCGTGGTGATTTCCTCACCCAGCACCTGCTCGGGTGCCGCGTACTCCGGCGTGAAGACCCTGCCCGTCAGACGCGTGATGTCGGAGGGCTGGCTGCCCATTTCCGGCTCATAGAAATTCGCGATGCCGAAATCGAGCAGCTTCGGTACGCCGTCGGGGGTCAGCAGGACATTGCCGGGCTTGATGTCGCGATGGATGACGAGACTCGAGTGTGCATGCGCGACGCCTGCGCACAGCTTCGCGAAGATCCCGAGGCGAGCGGCGATGTCCAGCTGCTTCTCGTCGCAAGCGACGTCGAGCGGCCGGCCGACCACGTATTCGAGGACTAGATAGACCACGCCGTCGTGGATGCCGGCATCGAGCAGCCGCGCGATGTTCGAATGCGCCAGCCGCCCGAGCACCTTGGCTTCGCGCAGGAACCGGTCGCGCAGGGCGCCACCGGCGAAATACGGGTGCAGGGTTTTGATCGCGACCTGCCCGTCGTAGAGTCCGTCGTCGCGGGCCGCGAGCCAGACTGCGCCCATGCCGCCTTCACCGAGCAGCCGAATGATTCGGTAAGGACCCAGCGGTGAACCGGCCTGTATGGCCTTGGCGACGGAGGTCTCCTTCGGCTCCATGAAGCCTTTGTTGATGGAGTCCTCGTACGACAGAAGGTTCATCACGAGTGCGTGCAGCTCAGGCCGCGAGTGCGCCAATGCATCCAGGTGCCGGGCGCGCTCCGGCTGTGACTTGTCCAGGAGCCGATCCATTTCGGCCATGGCATCGCGCTGCAAGCCATCGTCGCGTTCGGATGTGCTCATTGGTTGCGATTGAGCTCATACAGGCAGATGTTCACGGACGCGGCGACGTTCAGCGATTCGATGGCGGCCGTTCCTGGAATCGTGAACGCCTGCGCGCGAAGCACGCCCATCTGCTCGCGCGGCAGGCCTCGCGCTTCGTTGCCAAAGACGTAACAGCCGAAGTCCCCAAATGCCTCCGATGCAATCCGCGCGCCCTCGAGATCGAGCGAGGCAATACGCGCGAAGCGTTCGGGCAGCGACGCCAGCGGCACATCGACTTCCACGGACACATGGAAGATGGCACCCATGCTCGCGCGCACCACCTTGCCGTTGTGCACGTCCACGCTGTCCGGGCTCGTCAGGCAGCGAAAGTTTCCGAACCACGCCAGCGTGCGCAGGATGGTGCCGAGATTGCCGGGATACTGGATCTCGTGAAGATAGACCGCGCGTTCTC